>JBDSOC010000275.1:0-7953 GCA_039915085.1 Chitinophagaceae bacterium | reverse complement strand
TTTAAAATTGGTGATTTCTATTGTCTTTTTAACAATTATGCGCTTGCCGAAAGGCGTTACAGGGGCAATAAAAAAGCTGCGCTACTGCTTAAAAAAGCAGAAAAGGCAGCCACTTTTATATCTGCTTTTCCTTTTGTAAAAGGAGTTGCTGTTTCCGGATCTTTATCCAAACAATTTGCTGATGAAGACGCAGATATTGACTTTTTCATTATAACTGCAGCTAACCGCCTGTGGATCGCAAGAACATTTCTCCATGTTTTCAAGAAAATCACTTTTTTATTTAATATGCAGGACCTCTTTTGTATGAATTATTTTGTTGATGAAGCAGAACCTGCTATTCTCGAAAAGAATATCTATACAGCAACAGAGATTGCCACCATATTACCCTTGCGCGGGATTGCCACATTCGATAAATTTTATGCGGCTAACAACTGGACAAAAAGTTTTCTGCCCAATAATTATATGCATATATCTTCAGCAGACAAAACAAGAAGGACATGGCTTAGCCTCATAACAGAAAAAATATTTAATAACCGGGCTGGCAATTTACTGGATACATTTTTAATGAAGCTGACAGCAAAAAGCTGGAACGCTAAGACCCTCAGGAATAAAAAAAACAGTAAGGGAATACTCCTGAGCATGCACACCGGCAAACATTTTTCAAAACCAAATCCAGAATATTTTCAAAGAAAATTGCTTCAGCGTTATGAAAGCTGCCTGGCCGAAGTTTTCGATCAGTATGAATATGCCGCGCGTGTAAAAAACACCTTCCTATAATCTGTATTCTTTCTTTAAAATTATTCAGCATTGCAAGTTTCCGTAGTGATTATTACAAAAAATGAAGCAGCCAATATTGTGGACTGCATTGTTTCCGCAAAAAAAATAAGCAATGACATTATTGTTATTGATTCAGAAAGCAGCGACACCACCCTATTACTTGCAAAACGGAAAAGTCGCCAACCATTTTTTTCAGCATTCTATCAGGAAGATTGTTTCATTTTTTTCGCAATGATATAATATAATAATCACCGATATACTTCCACGGCCATTTTGCTTTAAGCCTGTTTTCCATTTTACATAAATATGAAAATAGCTTTGAATGCTGCTCAGCGAAATTTTCTATATAAGAAGGAGGCACAATGGTACATAAACCTTCCACCTTCAGTAATTTAAATTTACTTTCCAGCTGATTGATTATAAACCCCGGCCGATAGTACCAGCATTTAAAAGCCGCAGCGCCAATTTTTGCATTTCTGCCATTAGCGCTAAAAAAACGCCTGGTAGCCGTTTTGAATTTACCCTTAGCAATCAATGCAGTTTCCCATAGACAAAATTTTGGAAGAATTACCAGTGTCACAATTCCACCGGGCCTTACCAGGTTGTCAAAACTATTCAGCACTGTATTCAATTCGCCTGTACAATTCAATCCTGCAAAATTGGAAAAAACACAATCATATGGTCCTTTGTTTTTAAGTTTACCCAATGCAGTGAAAGAGCAAAGCTCATTACTTATCTTTTGTGTTAAACCCCGATCTTTTACTTTTTCTATCAACCTTTCCTGCATGCCAGCAGCAATGTCTGTTGCATGAACATAGTGTCCCTGTTCCGCCAGGAAAATAGCGTCATCGCCCGTGCCGGCGTTTAATTCCAGAATAGTACTGCCTTGCAGCAGGTATAGCAAAAGATGGTCGCGCACCCTTTTTCGTTTATACTGTACAATGCTGTTTGCAGCGTATAATTCATCAAAAATAGCAGCCTGCTTTGTGAATGCAAATGCAGCCTGCTGTTCATTGCTATGGTTAATTTGCAAATTCATGAAGAGGTTTTTCTAATCGTTTCAATTTTATTTTATCAATATATGCCGCAGGCAAATAATACAATGCAGATGCAGCTTTTTTTATTTTCCTGGTGCTTATCCTAAAAGGATTTGCCAGCAATTGTTTTATATTTTCAAAAGCAATATGCTTTCTGTAACTTTTATGTACATACCTGTGTAATTGCCTGTAAAATGCCGGCTGATAGGTGTTGTTAAACATCAATGCAAGTTCATCCGAATCTTTCCAGTTTGTTTTTTCTACCAGCTGACTTTTAACTTTCTCAAAAAATACCGTACCTGGTAATGGATAAGATACTGAAATGCCAATTTCATAGGGCAGTAATCTATTAATCATAGCGATTGTTTTTTCTATATCTTCTTTCGTTTCTGTGAGATACCCAAACTGTATAAAAAAAGATGGTTTAATGCCACATTTTTTTAACAAATGTGTCGCCTCAAATATTTGCTCAACCGTTGTTCCCTTGTCCATGGCATCCAGAATTTTTTGCGAACCACTTTCTGCACCCATCCAGATATTATCACAACCAGCTTTTGCAAGATCACGAATGTTGTTTTCCTGCAAAAGCAAATCTACCCTGCCCTGCATCTTAAACTTAAATAAGAGTTGTTCTTTTTGTATGAGACTTGCGAATTCCTTTACCCATCCCGGCTTAAGGCCAAAAATATCATCGCAAAACCAGATATGTTCAAAGCCAAATAGTCTTTTCAGCATTTTTAATTCAGTTATTACGTTTTGCGGACTGCGTGAATTGTACCTGTTGCCATAAATAGGTTTTGCACACCAGTTACATTTAAAAGGACATCCCCGGGTTGTTCCCATATTCATAGAAAAAAAACCAGTATGCTTTAACCACATTTTCTTATACGGCTCCATATCAATAATATCCCAGGCCGGAAAAGGAAGTGAATCGAGTTCCTTTATTACACTTCGCCGTTTTGTCTTTACTACTGCATCCTCATGTTTAAAAGCAAGTCCTTCTATTGCAAAGAAATTAGTTTCTTCTACAGCGATTGCATTTGTTAATTCAAGCAATGACAATTCTGCTTCACCCATCAAAATAAAGTCTGCTCCTTCGTTCAGGTACATTTCAAACCTGTCCGTAGAATCGGAACTGGAGATAATTACTGTACATCCATTATCTTTTGCATACCGGATCATTTTAAAAGCAGCGTCTCTCATATTCTGCAGGCACATCTTGGTAAGATAATTAAAACCGTCATCGTAAATAACAAAAAGAGCAGGTTGCTCCCTTTTTATAAATGGTATGAGTTCTTCGGGGCTCCTTGCAAACATGGTATCAAAAAATGAAATGGAATAACCATGCTGTCGCATAAATGCTGCCGCATATAAAGTGCCAAGTGGTGCATAAGGCTGACCTGTTGCCCATTGTTTTGGATCAAAACGCAGATAGTATGAATGTGTAAAAAAAATATTTTTCATAACTGCCGGTTTATTGCTATCGAACTTTTTTTTACCAAAAATGCCAGAACGGATAAATAATAAGGAATATACACACGGTCTGCAATAAGCGGCTGTAGTATAAACCTTCCTGTCATAATAACTACAAATGTTATAGCAAGCATTTGTTCTATTGTAAGCTTCCTAGGGTCAAACCCAGTTCCATTCCACAACAAAAGCATTACAAGAAAAAAAAACAGGCTGACAAAAGAAAAATAAAGACCGGTTATCAATTGCGATTTCGCCAGCTCCATATACCCTTTAATGTCAAATGAATTGTTGATAGTATAAGATGTATTTAATTGTTTTATAAATGCCGAATAATAGAATATGCTCCATCCAAATGAGTGCGTATTACCTGAGACTGCAAAATATGCCAGGAATAAAATGCTAAAAAGTAATATAATTTTACCTCCGGAAATTTTATAGCTCCATTTATTTGTAAAGAAAATTACTGACATAAAAAATACAGCCGGTATAATATTATCCAACCGCGAAAAGATAGCCAGCAGCAGGAATATAAATGTGACCACAACAGATCTTTTTTCTGTTAAAAAATAAGCAGCTGTAAATAATAACAATCCCGAAAGGGCATCTGGTGTTGATAATCCGGCAACTGTTAACAGTGGCGGCGACAACATGATCAGCAAACTGGCTATGCATGCGTACAAATCATTCCAATATTTTTTTATCCAGGAGAACAAAAGCAATCCCGTAAAAAAATAAGCAATCACCGAAGGCAATATCGTTGACATGGGTAAACTGATGCCTGTCCTGAAAAAGAGATATGCCGCCCTGGTGTATAAAGGCTTGACAATATAGAATGGAAACTGTGAATAAAAAAACGCTGGATTTTTAGCCATGGTGTTCCTGTACGCATTGGAAGAATCAATTAACCGTTTGTAATAAACAGTTGGAATTTGATCCCGTGCAATAGCATATGTCTCACGGTGAATAATCTTTACATCGGATTGATCATAAGACAATATTATCCCCATGTAAGGCAGCATGTCCCAGTTATAGGCTGGTTTTTTGAGCGACCAAACTGCTGCACAGAGAATGCTTAAACAATACACAAACAGTATACTATACTTTAGCGCAATTACCGGCTTCTTTCTTCCAACCATAAGTCATTGTTAAAGATTATTTACCCCGGATTTTTCGCAGGTGAAAGATTCAGGTAACAAACACACTTTTTACAAATTTCATCTTTATCAGTATTAAGATTTTTTCTGAATGCTATTGCGTTGTCACTATTGATAATGTTATCAAGTGTTCCTGATTTTATATTACCATAAGCCTCATGAAAAAAACATGGCCGCACAGTTCCATCCGCTTCTATTACGGTAGATACCCATGGCGCATTGCACTTCTTATAAGGAAATTCACAATGATCATAGTAAGCAGCATAATAATTGTATATCTTTTGTATTTTCAGTGGTGATTCGGCAATAAATTTTGTCTTAAAGTCTTTGCAATAATCAACCAGTATTTTATCCACAATTACCTGTAATTCTTCCAGCTCATCTTCTGCCAGTAGAATTTCGTGTTGCCTGTCTTCACCCCAGGCTGTTTCCCTGTTAAATGCATTGCTGCTTACATCTGCCGGAAGAAAACTTATCCTGTCAAGACCCATTTCCTTTGCACTATTTATTATAGCCGGCCAATTTCTGAAATTAAGCCGGTGAATAACCGTTCTTCCTGTAATTGGAAAATACGGGTTTATTGTTCTTACCGTTTCAATACCTTCCCTGAGTTTTTCAAATGCGCCAGGTATATTTCTAATCTTATCATGCAATGCTTCATCTCCATCCAGTGATACAATGATATCATCCACCCATTTCGCCAGTCGTGACGCATTTCGTTTTATAGTAAGACCAGTTGACAGTAAGCTAATCTTAATCTTTTCTTGTTTCAACATTTCACAAAACCTGAAAAAATTGGGATTTAGTAGTGCTTCTCCGCCCGACATTAATACCTGTTGCGTTCCGTATTTTTTTAAAGCAACCAGTAAGCCATCAATATCTTTTTCTACAAGTTGTTTAAGATTATGATTTCCTTTCCAGATATCACACATTACACAACGGCAGTTACAGGAACTATGTGGCATTAAGATAACAATTGGCAAACTGCTTATTTTATCAGTTTGCAAAGTGCGGTAGCGGTTATAGGTGCGGTATAGAGATTGAATTATCATTTATATAATGAGCCAGCTATTAAAAACCCTGAATCTCCGGCTGCCTGTATTTCCATATTTTTTGCAGCAGTTTTATTTCGTAAGGATACTTGTGCAGGTTGATCTTATACCGGATCCCCGCAATTGCGTGAATCGCTCTTCTTTTGAAATTGTTTAACCGTATGTCGGTCACCGTTGGGTAATAGCCATTCAGTACGGTTTCAAAATTCCTGATCTTATCTATCATTTGAGGTGTAAGCCACGGCGTAAGCGGGTTCTTGCGCAGATCGAAATTCTCCCATGCAGGACTTATCCAGTCTTCCAGTTTTTGCGGGTACGAAAACCCATTTTCTATCACCTGCTTATATAATTCAGAACCTTCAGTAGGAACCGGGCTATAGGTATACAGGACTATTTCCGTACCGGAGTTAATACGCTTTATCTTCTTGATGAATTTTATATCGAAATCAATTTGGTCCTCTACTTCTTTTTGAGTTGAGGCCGGTGTACCCAAAACAAAAGAATATTCTGGTATAATATCGAATTTCTTCAATCTCGCAGCAAATGCAGCTATTTGTTCACCCGTTTGTGTACCACCTTTATCCATTTGCTTAAGAATGGCATCGTTACCACTTTCTGCCCCAAAGAAAATGATCTTACAGCCCGCTCTTCTTATCAGTGACAGTGTGGAATCTTTAAATTTCGCCATTGTATCGATCCTTGCCATTCCCCACCAGGACATTTTTTCGGGTATAATTAATTCAGCAAATTCTATCGCACGTTTCTCTGATACAAAAAAATTATTATCATGAAATTCAATTGCATCTCCTCCCCATTTATCTTTTATATATTTTATATCCCTGTAAACATTTTGTGCCGATTTTGCTTTCCATCTCGCTTCAAAAATCGGTACAACAGCGCAAAACGAACAGGTAAAAGGACAGCCAATACTTGAATGATAGGCAATCGTTTTTTCACCCAGGAAAGTTTTCCCCATATATTTTTCCATAGGGTAAAATTCAGAAAGCTTATCGTATGGAAGAGGGGGCAAATCATCCTGTTCAAAAAGATCTTCTTTTAATGTCTTTACAATTTTATCACCCGATTTGTAAATAAGGTTTTTTATAAGTTCATAAGGCTCGCCGTTTTCCAGTGCTTGAATAAGTTTTGGAAAGCAATGATCACCCGGCCCATTGATTACAAAATCTACATACGCTGAATCAAGGACCACCTTGAATTGACTACTGGGAAAATATCCTCCCCAGATAATGATTGTATCCGGGTAATATTCCCTGATTACTTTTGAAAAAGGTATCGCTTGTTTTAATTGCGGGCCTGGCATAACCGTAATACCAACGTATTTAAAATCGCCTGTTTCAAGATATGCAAGTATAGCCTTCAGCGGGTCCAGCTCACGGTTGCCATCAACTATAACCCATGAATGTTTTCCATCTACAGATGCAGCTATACTCAGAATAGAATTAGGGATACGGTATTTGGCATTGGCGCTACGCGGATTGAATAAAAGAATTTTATGCATAGTCATTAACAAAGGGAAAGATCAATTTCCCCTTAATAAATACGATAAACCCCTGTAATGGTTGCCCTTGCATTCAAAATAAAGCTGTTAAAAAAACAACCAATTTATTTTAATCCCGTACTAATAATACGGGTTTACGCGTATACAAATGAATATGATTGCAGCAATAAAGAGCTACTTACAAAAAAAAATAGCAGAATCGCCGGAAAAGCCGGTAGTAGAAGCTTATGATACTTGGTCAGGTTCTTATGATTGCCAACCCGGCAACCTTATGCTTGACCTGGACGAGCAATTATTTACAAATCTCATCAGGGATATTGATCTCAAAAATAAAAGGGTGGCAGATATTGGTTGCGGTACAGGCAGACACTGGCAAAAACTGTATGCATTAAAACCGAATCTTGTAATTGGTTTTGATGTCTCGCAAGGAATGCTGAACCAGCTTAAACATAAGTTTCCCAACGCTTTAACGCAACAAATTACAGACAACCAGCTAAATGTAGTAGATGATGCTTTTGTTGATTGTCTTATTACTACGCTTACAATTGCCCATATAAAAAATATAGATGAAGCCATTGCTGCCTGGGCGAGGATTACCAGGATAGGTGGTGACCTGTTGCTTACTGATTTTCACCCGGCCGCACTCGCAAACGGTGGCAAAAGAAGTTTCAGTCATAATGGGGCAACTATGTCCGTAATCAATTATGTTCATCCGTTAAAAAAAGTAAAAAATATTTTCAGTAAATATGGGTTCACTGTTATTAAACAGGAAGAGAAATACGTTGATGATACGGTAAAACATTATTATCAGGCACAAAATGCCATTCCGGTCTATGACCGTTTTAAAGGCATGCCAATTATTTATGGATTACACTTAAAAAAAGAAGATGCGCCTGAATAATGTCATGCTTATAAATGAATACGATACCGTTAACATTGAA
>JBDSOC010000262.1:0-23468 GCA_039915085.1 Chitinophagaceae bacterium | reverse complement strand
TTGAAGCCAGGATACATCCGCAGGTAAGAATGAATTTTTTGATGTCACCGATGCTGGTAGTGGCTTATGCTATTGCAGGCAGGGTTGATATAGACCTGGTAAATGATCCAATAAGTTATGATCCTAACCAACAGCCTGTTTATTTAAAAGATATCTGGCCAACTGATGATGAAATTAATGAGATAATGAGCCAGGTGCTTTCGCCTGAAGATTTCGCTAAAAATTATGAAGAAATATTTGAAGGCAATGAAATATGGAGAAACCTTATAATTCCACATGATAAATTGTATGTATGGGATAAAAGCTCAACCTATATTAAAGAGACTCCTTTTTTTTATAACATTTCTGATAAAGCGGAACCATTAAAAGACATCTTCAATGCACGGGCCCTATTGGTGTTAGGCGACAGTATTACTACTGATCATATTTCCCCTGCCGGTCAGTTTAACGAATTTTCATCAGCAGGTGAATATTTAATCAGCCAGGGCGTAAAAAAAGAAAACTTCAATTCGTATGGTTCAAGAAGAGGAAATGACGAAGTAATGTTACGGGGAACTTTTGCCAATGTGCGAATTAAAAATAAACTGATACAAAAAGAAGGCGGCTATACACGTCATTTACCTTCCGGCGAAGAAATGTCAGTTTATGATGCCTCAGTGAAATACAAGCAGACGCAAACACCCCTGGTAGTATTGGCAGGAAAGGAATACGGTAGCGGTTCGTCAAGAGATTGGGCCGCAAAAGGCGCATTCCTGCTGGGTATTAAAGCAATACTGGCGGAAAGCTATGAACGTATACACCGGAGTAATTTAGTAGGGATGGGTGTTTTACCACTTCAATATAAAGATGGAGATACTGCGCAAAAATTAGAGCTTACCGGAAATGAAACATTCTCGATAACAGGCATCGCCAATGACATGAAACCCTTAAAAGAAGTGCAGGTTATTGCTAAAAAAGAAAATGGCCAGGAAATTAAATTCAATGTGATTACCCGGATGGATTCAAAAATTGAGATTGAGTATTATCGTCATGGAGGGATATTGCAATACGTATTAAGACAATTTTTAGAAAAGAGCCATTAATTTAATAATAATGGTAAACTATAACGCATGAAAAGTAATCAATTTTACCCGGAAGCGATATTATTGAAACAAACAAAGGCAGCAAAATGAACGCATGAATGAAGCAAATAAAACGATATGGACAATTGGTCATTCCACCCGTTCTTTTGAAGAATTTGTTGCTATGATGCATTCCTTTAATGTTGAATTAGTCGCGGATGTCAGAAGTTATCCGGGATCCCGGAAATTTCCACAATTCAATAAAGAAGCGCTGGAAATTTCGTTGCCCCAAAACAATATCCGCTACGTACATATTAAAGCTCTTGGCGGAAGAAGAAAAGCAAACCCGGATTCAAAAAATACGGGCTGGCGGCATATTGCTTTTCGGGGCTATGCAGACTATATGGAAACAAGCTCTTTTAACGCCGGAATAGAAGAACTTGTAAAAATTGCACTCAAACAACGAACAGCTTATATGTGCTCCGAAGCCGTGTGGTGGCGGTGTCACCGATCTATGATTTCCGATTATTTAAAACTGTACGGATGGAAAGTAATGCATATAATGGCCATCGGAAAAGCAACAGAACATCCTTATACAGCGCCTGCGAGAATCGTAAATGGAAAGTTGAATTATGAAATGGAATTGAACAGAGATTGATCTTGTTTTTTATTTCATATCCGAAACAGGTATCACTGTTCTAAATAGTGCTCCCCCATGATTTATTTTTTTCATTTTAAATGAATACCATTTTTAATAAAATATGATGATGTGAAATCTGCAGAGAACATATCATTCCGGAATAGCAAAAAAGTATAGGTCAGGAAATTTCTCAAAAAAGAAAATAAAGCATATTACATTTTAAAAGGATAAAAATCAAAGTAACTTCTTTAACAATTTACTCATGATTAAACGGACCTTTTCATCTTTATTCTTCCTATCTTTGCTGCATGCCAGGTACAAAAAAACATATTACTGATTGTCACAAGCTTGTACAGCTTGCAATACAGCCATGTTTTATCTGGAGCTTCTCCCAATTCAGCAAGAAGCTGAATTATTTTCCAACATGTAAGGACTTTCATAATTAATCCCCAGCCATAGGAATTTATCAGGTTGGGGTTCAGTCTTATTTTTTATTTGCATATTCCACCGTTTTTGAGATTTATTATTCCAGGCATTAGAAGCAGAAAACTGCATATGGGCCATTGGCGTGGATTTATTTAAACAGTCCTTTATAACAGCTAAATTATTGTTGGATGTCAACTATCATCTTTTTAGTGATTGTAGTTACAGAAGTTGTTATCCGGGCATTAATATACATTGGTATGAAAAACAAAGTTATAAGGGATGCTAAACTCAAATATTTACAGTTAAGTGAGTTGGGGTCAAGGCATAACCTGTCTTTTTCCAGTCATGAAATAGTTGGCGGCAAAATGATAGGTGTGGATGGAGTCAAAAGAAAGCTTTTGATTTTAGAAAAAAATAATGAAATAAATCAGATCAATATTATCTCACTTGACGAAGTAAGCGCAATATCTGTGAAAACGATTTATAACAGTATAAATTCGGGAGAGCTGAAAAAAAGAAAAATGCATGAGTTCCTGAAATCCATCCTCCTGCAATTTGACTTCAAGGATGCAAGAGAGAAGATTGGTTTGCCTTTTTACCAAAATGAAATAAATAATACTGGTGATTTACCTGGTTTAGAAAGGAAAGTTAAGAATTGGCAGGTAATGCTTTCAAAAATGATAGGTCAACAAAATAATAAACTATTCCAGGATAAAAGGAAACTCTCATTGGCCGGTTAATTAAGTTATGACAGGGAAAATGTATTCAATATGGCACGCATAAATAAGCATACTCAACTTTCTGGTTTCCGTAAGCCAATAGCGCTTACGGGCCGGCAGGTTTATGCCTGCACTTACTTCCCGTTTTCAAAGATTTGGGTTATGCCCGGCATTTAAAGACTTCAACATGTAAACCCCGGTCTTACTAAAAAGCGGCCAGGAACCGGGATGTATCTTTTATACTATTTTTTAATTTTATAAAATGATTGCTATGACAGGCAAACAAAAACCCGTTTCAATAAGCGGAATGATTTTATTATTTCTTGTACTACTAAATGTGGTCTTTATTAAAATTGGCTATACAAGAGATGAAAAATTGTACTGGCTCCTTATAGTAACATTGCCTCTGTTGCTATTGGCGATTGCAAATATCCGCCAGAAGAAACATGCTGTCTTACGAAACTTCCCTATCATAGGCTATGTACGATATTTTCTTGAATCGATCAGGCCAGGGATCAGGCAATATTTTTTTGAGTCTGACCTGGATGGAAAACCATTCAACAGGCGGCAAAGGTCAATCGTATATCAAAGAATAAAAAATGAAAAACAAACAGTGCATTTGGAATGCATGCAAACCCGATAAGTTTAAGTAAAGAAGATTTGCCTGTGTGAATTGGAAATCATTCATGCAAGCAACCTTGCCATACAAGTATTTATAACATTGGTGCAAAGAGTTATAGCGCTTTGAGTAAAACAGCCATTAAGCATTGAACAGGCCGCATTTAACAACAACGATTTAAATCATTATTAAATTAATTTACCATGCAAAAGTTAAACACGCAGCTTCTTCTTACAAGAGACGATTATAAACTCCTGAATTCGTATCTCAATGCAATGTGGGGTAATACTGCTTTTGATCGAAAAAATTCCGAAGACCTGAAAGCTGAATTGAAAAAGGCAAAGATTGTCGATAAGGATAAGTTTCCGCTTGATGTGGTAAGACTTAATTCTAAAGTAACTATAAAAGCAGAAGATAAAAATGAATTAATGGAGCTAATATTAGTGACTCCAGACAAAGCAAATATTAAAGAGAAGAAGATATCAGTTTTGGCTCCAATAGGCACGGCGCTGTTAGGATTTCGTCAGGGACATAAAATAAAATGGCAGGTACCGGCTGGCAAAAAAACCTTTACAATTTTACAAGTAACCAATCAAACGGAATAAAAAGGCTGGCAAATTAATATTGATTGAATATGTTAATTGCATACGTCAGCAAATTTGTATTTCGTTGAAAGATTTGAAGTCACATAGGATTACCAGGGTGATGGATAAAATTGAAAGCTGCATCAGCGGGATTGTAATGGAATTTAACTTGCGGGGTCAAAAACTTGTTTGTCTCACTTTCTATGACAGCTCAAAGGATAATACATCCGCGTTCTAAAACTGTGAGATAGATATGTTTAGCTGGAGGAGCCCCAGTGATGCAAAAAAAGTAAGTCAAATTAATAGAAATTTGCAAAGTTAGAATTGCTAAATCGACGATAAGAAATTTAAGAAGGAAATATTTCTGGAAACATAGCCATCAATTAAAAGTAAAATTGTTTGCAAATCCGGGTAAAATGAAGAAGGCCCCATTGCAGGAGCCTTCATAATTGATTGAAATTCAGTACCCAGGAACGGAGTTGAACCGTCACGGCCCTTACGGACCACAGGATTTTAAGTCCTGCGTGTCTACCAATTCCACCACCCGGGTGACAGCGCGTCCACTTTAAAAAAGTCAGGCGCAAAAAAAAATCCAAACTGCGCGTTTGGATTTGGAGCGAAAGACCGGGCTCGAACCGGCCACCCCGACCTTGGCAAGGTCGTGCTCTACCAAATGAGCTACTTTCGCTTGCGTAAAAAGAACTATTTTTTAGGACTGCAAAAATAGGGATTGCAGCCATACGGAAAAATATTTTTTGTGCTTATTTATATTGGGGCGTGTACAATGTATTGCCCGGTACACTTACTTCAGGACGGCCCTTGTAACGGTGGGCATATAAGCCAAAACTGCCACCTACAATAAAAGCAACGATACAAAATACCTGCAGGTAAAAAAGAAATACAGAAGAATTTACCCAGCTGTAGGCGAAATCTTTTTCTTTGGGATCTTTATATTCTATTGGCTCTAAAGCTTCCATAATATTTACAATTATTACCCGCAAAAATAGCGCTTACCGTTTATATTATACAGGTTTACGACCTATAATTTCTGAAAATTTTCGTTTGCCCTGTACAAAATAAGCCCATACAATACTCTTGTTTAACCAGCCATACACCTGGCCCTTTTTATTAACCGGGATCCTGCTCTCTCCCCGCTTAAACACGCACCAGTATACAAATCCAGCGTGGGCTTTACATACAGCCATAAAATAAACGCCATCTCCCGTAAACAGCGCTTTCCAGGCAGTTATGCCATCCAGCACCAGCCGCAAGGGTAATTTCCAGGCTAACTGGCCCAAAGGCAGGTTTTTGCACAGCATTATTAAATTATTCCTGAAATTAAGATACACTTTACGTGCATTGCCTTTTGGCAAAGTGCCGCCACCTACATGGTACACAATGGATCCGGGGCAGGCCATAATACGGTATCCTGCAAGCTGCATGCGCCAGCACAAGTCAATCTCTTCCATATGCGCAAAAAAATAGTTGTCAAACCCCCCGCAGGTATGGTAAACGGCTGCCCGCACAAACATGGCGGCGCCGCTGGCCCAAAAAACCGTCGCCACATCATCGTACTGGCCCCTGTCTTCTTCGCAACTGTCAAATACCCGGCCCCTGGCAAACGGGTAGCCAAGGCAATCTATCCAACCCCCTGCCCCACCGGCATATTCAAACAGGCTACGGTTCCGTTCCATTAAAATTTTTGGCTGGCAGGCAGCAATTGCCATATCCGATTCCATTAAGGCAATCACCGGGTTCACCCAACCAGGCTGCACTTCCACATCGGAATTCAACAGCACATAGTAATCCGCTTCTACCTGTTCCAGTGCATCATTGTATCCTTTTGCAAATCCGCCGTTATGGGGTAACAAAATGATACGCACAGCTGGATAATTTTGCTGCAGGTAAGCCACCGAATCATCCGTAGACCCGTTATCTGCCACGATTACGTCATAATTGCCGTAAACAGTAGCCGTTACCGACGGAAGAAACTGCTGCAGGTAGTGCCGGCCATTCCAGTTTAATATTACTATCGCTACTTTCGGTTCCAGGCTTTTATAAATAATAGGTTCAAAAATAATTGCTGAAAAGATAAAGTATTATTAATAATATCCGGCAATATCAAACTTGCTGCATCAACCGTACACCTGGTTGTATGGTACAGGAAGCTACTTTGGAACTGTTGAAAATCCCGTTAATGCTTCTATAAACAGTTGACCTGGGGCAGCTTTTGCTTTTAATTCCCAGAAGTATATTTACAAAAATCCCATCGTCACGGGTGATGACCGGGGGCCCATAGCCGTTATCCGTTATAGAATCAGAAAATCAATTTACATTCGGTGCATGATAGCATCCTTGTTTAACTGGCGTACAGGGCTGGCTTTAATAGCCATTGTTATTGTAAGCAGTTCTGTTTTTTATTCGCAATACCTGGCAAAAAAAATTATTAAAGAAGAAAGGCTGCGGGTAGAGCAATGGGTTGAAGCGGCTAAATTACTGGTCAATGATTCAACGGGTGTAAGCACCAAACTGGTTACACTAATTATCCCGGAGAATAAAACCATTCCTATTGTTGTTACCAATGAAAAAGGCGATATCGTAACATCTGCCAATCTTGATTCGGCTAAAGTGGCGGCTGATGCGGGTTACTTGCGTGCGCAACTAAAACAATTCCGTACGCAGAATACGCCCATTGAATGGATAAACCCACTGGATTCTTCTGCACGCGACTACTATTATTACGGACATACCAAATTATTAAAGGAAGTACAATATTTTCCGCTTATACAATTATTCATTGTAGCGTTGTTTATTGTTATTACAATTATTACTATTACCACACGCAATAAATCTACACAAAACCAGGTGTGGGCGGGTATGGCAAAAGAAACCGCGCACCAATTGGGTACACCCATATCATCGCTTGAAGGCTGGGTGGAAATGCTGAAAGAAAATTCCTCCAATGACAGTATCACTTCTGAATTAAAAAAAGATGTAGACAGGCTGAAACTGGTATCGGATCGCTTTGGTAAAATTGGCAGCAAGCCACAACTGGAGTCAAATAATATTGTAGATGAAATAGAAAAGATGGTAGAATATATCCGCAAACGCGCTACAGGAAAAGTGCAGTTTCTATTTAATCATTACGACAAACAAATTATCAATGCTTCCATTTCTCCACCACTCTTCGACTGGGTTATTGAAAACCTGTTAAAGAATGCACTTGACGCCATGGATGGAAAAGGCGCTATTACGATTGATATCAAAGACAATACAAAAGACATATATATTGACGTTACAGATACCGGGAAAGGCATCAGTGCCGTTAACATCAGTAAAGTTTTTAAACCGGGTTTTACAACCAAAAAAAGAGGCTGGGGCCTGGGCCTTAGTTTATCAAAAAGGATAGTAGAACAATTTCATAATGGAAAGCTTTTTGTAAAACAGTCGGAGCCCGGCAAAGGCACCACTTTTAGAATCATATTGATGAAGCCGGTTGAATAGTTGATTTGTTGAAAGGCTGACAGATCAAATCTCCCGGAATTCATTATTCAACCAATTGACATTTCAACTAAATTTGCACCCTGCGCGGAGGTGGCGAAATTGGTAGACGCACTACTTTGAGGTGGTAGCGCCTTTTACCGGGCGTGGGAGTTCGAATCTCCTCTTCCGCACTAATTTTTTTGAAAGACTACCTGAAAGCCGGACAATTTTTTTGTTTCAAAATCAGGGGTTATGTTCAAAAACCATCATTAAAAAAGGTGTTCGGTAATCTTCCTGGTAATACAGAAGTTATCGCACACCTTTTTAGTTTTAGTCCAAAAAGACAGCGCAGCCCCTGATTCAATGCTGTATCTCATCTTGCGCAGGCTACGTGAAATACCAGTTGACCTTTTTTTCTCAATCAATTGTTTTATGGTCAATGATATTCAATTGCACAGGTGAACAACTGTTATGCTACTATTTTACTTTTTTTGTAAAAGGTACCAGCATTGGTGTACTGCGCTGATAAGCTTTATATTTTTCCCCAATACTTTTTTCAAGATCTTTCTCTTCCAAAAATTTTATGGCTACCAGGATATAGGCGGAAGTAACGATGCTAAAAAGCAGGTGGCCGGTTGTCATAACGGGGGTGGCCCAGAAAGCTATAAGAAAACCAAGCATAATCGGGTGCCGTACAAGACGGTAAAACCAATTGGTTGTGAAGGCGGGATCGCCTGTTGATTTATTTTTGAAATGGTAAAAAACCTGCCGCAGCCCGAATAAATCAAAATGATTTATCATAAACGTAGCCAGCAAAACTATCAACCAGCCAGCAAAATATATAGTAGTGAGTGTGTATTGCAGGGGTGCACTTTCAGCCTTCCATATAATACCATTGAATGAATGCCATTTCCAGAAAATTAATACCAGGGCAAGGCTTGATACTAGTACATAGGTACTGCGTTCAATTGACGGAGGTATGATTTTTGTCCACCATTTTTTAAAACCTGGCCGGGCCATAACGGAGTGCTGGAGGGCGAAAATGGACAACAGCACAACATCAAATAAGACGTATTCCAGACCTGGCCCTGGCTGGCCGTCATCAATCTGTTTGGGAACTCCGAAATTGCCCACAAAACCAACGGCATATAAAAAGGTTACCAGAAAAAAAACATAACAGCCAATACCGTATAAAACAGCAGCTATTCTTTTCATGTTTATGATTTTTTGTTAATAAAGATTAAGTGGTAAAGTGAAACTCACCCGCAAAAGTTTGTTTGTGAATTTTTCCGTTTCTCATAATAAACGTGTCGGTACCCAGGGGAACTTTCACCGTTGGCGTATTTGCGTGCCAGACAATGTATACCAGATCGCTATCCCTGGCTACCCTGTCCATTTTAAATAATGACTTATTTTTCGGAAAATGTATCATCAGGTTTGTAAAGAAATCCCTGATTTGCCCTGGCCCTGTATAGGTTGCATCCCGGGTTATCAGAACAGATTCTTCTGTATAGTCGGCTACTACGGCTTCCAGGTCGTTATTAAGAAAAGCGTTCAAATGACGCGTTACCACAGGATCTAAAGCATCCTGTAACTGGATCTCATTATTTGCATCTGCATTTTTCATTATAATTAATTTAGTTAATGAATATGCAGGCAAAGCTAATTTGAAGGAGGCGCGGGAAGTAGGCTAAGCGGTTGAATAAATCGACTCTGCAGTTAAAATTTTATGGTGAACAGCCTTGGAACAGTTATGGCGGTATTGAAGCGGCGTAAGCTGGTATTTTTGTTTAAACACCCGTATAAAATGAGAAGTATCCTCAAATCCGCAATCAAAAGAAACCTGGCTGACAGATAACTCGGTGCCACTTATCTGTTGACAGGCAAGATGAAGTTTTCTATTTTTTAACCAGGCGGCCGGTGTGGTATTATACAATTCTTTGAAAGATTTTTTAAAAGCAGAAAGACTCATATGACATAACTGTGCGTAGTTTTCCAATTTGAGATTATAGGCAAAATTTTCTTCCATAACTCTTCCCATTTGATATTGCTGGTTTTGGCAAAGGGAAACGAGATAATTAGTGAGGTCCTGGTGTTGTTTGTTTGAAAACAAACTTAGCAACAACTCTTCGAATTTAAGTTTCAGCAGTTGTTCCGGTGGCTTTTTAGTCATTGCTAAATAAGAACGGATAGAATGGTGATAGCTTTCCAGCAATTCACTCCGTTGCACAGGAAGAATGGCATCCTGCCCGGACAGATCATTTTGGGTCTGCACCGCCAGGTTACTATGTTTAGCCAAAAAGTTCCTGATAAATTCATCTGGTATGAATATAAAAATGGCACAAAATTGATCATCAAAAAATTGATGGACAAGATTGGCGCCTTTTTTTATAAAGATAATATCATCTTTTTCGACCTCGTAAGCATTATAAATAGTCTTCCACAATTTTTTACCGGAACTGATAAACGCGAAGTAATTGCTATCTGACCAAATCCCCAGCCTGGTTTCTTCTTTCATGCAGGTATATTCAGCAAACAACAATTCGCTCACCTGCATTTTAGAAAATGCCAGGCTTTCTTTTATGGCTTCATAAAGATTGATCATTTCTTATTAATCAAAAAGCGTTTACATAATTTGTTCCGCCGGTACCTAACCTGTAGTTTAATAATAGATTCAAACATTTTCAAATTATTCCGTTGGCGGTTGATAAAAGCAAATACCGTTCCTTTATTATTTTAATATGGCGCAATTCATGACCTGCAATATGATAAGCAAGTGCGCGGACAGTCCGCATGTTAATATTTCCGGTGCTGGTACCAGTTCTTACAAATGATTCTTCTGGCAAAGCATTAAACATAGCAACAGTGGCATTTCTCACCGCTTCATATTCTTCAAATATACTTTCTACACTCCTGTTATCCGCTTTAGAATAAAAAGTGTAATCATCCTGTTCAAATCCTGGCAATTCTGTTTTATCCGCACGGGCATACCTCAATGCCCTGTAAGCGAAAATTCTTTCATCATCAATGATATGGACCAAAATCTCTTTAATTGACCATTTGCCTTCTTCATACCGATGGTACAGCATTTGCTCCGGCAGACTATAAATAAACTCCTTTATTCTGAGGAAATTATCTTTCAGGTGCTGTAAGATCAAACCATCATCTTTGGTTAAGTCCATGTAGACAGATGAATAGGGCGGATATTCATTTTCCGCAGGTTTGGGTATTGTTCTCAGTGCTGACATAGCTTAAAATTTTTTAGACCAGTTCCTGGCTAATTTCCCAAGGGGCTGCAGCAAATCAAACAGCTCATTGCCAAATGCAGTAAGCGCATAGCCTTCCAGTTTTCTTTCAACGATAAATGCGGCAGTCAACTCTTTTAGTCGCAGATTAAGCGTTGTGGGAGACACCATTTCACAGCGATGCTGCAGTTCCCTGAAAGTGCATGCGCCATCATGTAAATTCCAGATGATTCCCATAGCCCAGTTTCTTCCCAATAAATCAAACAAAGCCATAATTGGCTGACCGGATTTTGACCCCCTTACGGGTTTGCCCGGAACAGGTAATGCCATAATTACATTTTAATAAAGGTATAATAAAATGCGCTTTGCTACAAATTATGTAGCATTTTAACATCCCGCCTGCTTAAATTACATCCCGCACATGTAAATGATTTGAGTTCGTAATACAAGCTAATGTGCATACGTTTTTTGAGTTATGTAAGAATATGCTGATTATCCTTTTTTTAATTATTGGATATTTATTATTTGTGGTATTAATTGAATCAGGAGAACTGCATTAATCCCCTTTGTAATAATCTGTAGCAAGCTAACCTGTTCACACTTCAAAGAAGCCGGCTTATTACACAAGTATTTAATTTTCAATTATTTACGCCAAATAAATCAATCGTTAAAATTCGCTAAAATTGTTTACAGCTAAGAATATCTATAATAAAAAACCAGTCCGGAAACGACTGCCTTTCCTTTTGCTACAACTGTCCGGCTTAACAAAATCATAACCGGTATTTCTCAATAAGCAGGTACTCTTAGTCATATATTTCTGCATACTTGCGTAACTTTACGGCAAGCTTAGAACCAGCCAGAATATTACACAAATCATGAGTGAACACATTAACAAAGATGAAAATGTTTTAACAGATATTCTTTCTGCTGCCAGGGCGTTATTTGAAAAACAGGGTCTTAAAAAAACTACTATGGACGATATTGCGTCCAGGATAGGAAAATGCAAAGGTGCCCTGTATTATTATTTTGCCAGTAAGGACGAAATGTTTGAAGCCGTTGTACACCAGGAAATGACTGAATTTTTTAAACAGGTAACATTGGAAACAAATGCTGTTTACGGTGCCAAAGAAAAACTGATTGCTTATTGCAGAACACGGTTGAAAAAAATAAGCGAATTGTGCAACCTCAATGAAGTGCTGAAAAAAGATCTGATAGATTTTGCAGGCAGGATGGAAATCATAAAAAAGAAATATGACACACTGCAGGTAGCGCTGGTAAAAGATATTATTCTTGAGGGCATCAAAAAAGGTGAATTTAAAAAAATGGATAAGGAATACATTGAGTCCCTTTCTTACCTCATCGTTAGTTCATTTAAGGGCCTTGAAATGCCATTGAATGTAGATATGCAATCTACCAGTCTTAACAAAAGAGCCGAATTTATTGTAAACGTAATGGTAGATGGTATTGGTTGCCAGCAAGTAGCTATCCCGGAATTAGCTTCATTTAACTGATTACTTCAACATTCTCTTTTTTCTCCGGAAAAAATTTTTTCCTGATTACATTGAACAATGATATCCCCAGTATTGCACAAATTATACCTGCAATTACATCCAGTACATAATGATGGTTTGTATATACCGCCGCAAACCAGATACCGCACATGATTGTTCCAAATAAAATATTCATATACCCGACTTTATTTTTTATTGCATAATAAAAAACAATTACCGGATAAGAAGAATGCAATGAAGGCATGGCGGCAAATACGTTGGAACCTTTGGCATACAGGGACTGAAAAATACCGGCATGCACCAATGTATCAAACCTGGCGAGACCGGCTGTATTGCCGGGCGTATTTGCGTTAAACACAAAACCATACCTGGTTACATACCAGGGTGGTGCAGCAGGATAACCGTAATAAACAACAAAGCCCACCAGGTTTACGAGGAGAAAAGTAAAAGAAAAATAAAAAAATTGCCGCCTGTTTTTAAAATAAAGATAGATGCCAAACATGAGCGGAACAGGTATCCAGCAGAGGTAAAATATACCTGCAATTATATCCAGTGCGGTATGCTGATGCAGTTGCCAGTACTCATTGGGTGTGATAACCTGGCCACCGGCTGTTGTAATTCCAAAAACGCTTTTCTCGGCATTGTATATACTTTCTATATGCACCGCATGGTACCTGTAGTTGGGGAAAGCCTTCATGTAGTCAAAAATGATCCAGTAAACAATAAAAACAGAAAAAGCTACTACAAAACTCCTGGTTGCCATAGAAGCAAAAAACAGCAGGTTACATAATATGACCAGGAATAATTGTTCAGGCCGGAAGCCAATTAAAAAATAAGAAACCAGCATGTAGGCTGCTGATATAGCGGCCATTGTTATTATCAGTCTTGTGGTAAATAGTCTGGGTGGCATTAATGGCCTGTTACTTTTTATTTTTAAAACCTGACTGAAAGAAAATATCCCAGAGAGAAGAACTTACCCCGTATCCTTTTGTAGAATCTGAATAATGGTGCAACATATGATGCTGTTTTATACTTTTCATCAGCCTGCTTTTAAAATTGCCATGATGAATAGCATAGTGCGTCATATCATATACCAGGTAACCAATTAAAAAACCTGCAAAAAAAGCATCCATCATTCTGGCAGGTACCAGCCAAAGGAAAAGCAGGTAAAAAAGTAATGCGAGTGGTATGCTGGCAGAAGGCGGCATCACCAGTCTTTTTGCATCACGCGGAAAATCATGGTGCACGCCATGAAATATAAAATGCAACCGGAGCCCCCATTTTGACTTTGGAACAAAATGAAAAATGTAACGGTGCAACAGGTATTCAGTAATCGTCCAGATAAGAATACCTGCCAGCAGATAAATGAAAAACCATCCAATCGTGTTGTTCAATACAAAAAAAGACCGGTAAACAAATATTGCTATAACAGGAAGGTATATAAAGAGCGGGACAGTAAAATGCACTTTGGAAAGATTTTCCATGAAGCTGCTTTTAAACATCCGCGTAGAACCTGAATCGTTGGATATATAATTTTTAGGCATATTGATTATATTTTAAGCCGGTCGGTAATTTCTTTTCCATTAGCAGGGTCCACACCTTTAATTTCCACATATTCAACATTTGGCGACCAGAAAGAACCACCATTTATTTTTATAAATATTCTGTTCACTACAACCGTTTTTGAATTTACTGTAGTGTACACACGGTATTTATTGTCAACTACTGATTTAACCAGGTAAAGCAGGTATTTTTTATACGATACAAAATGCATCACATACCCGCTGTTGTTTGCCAGCGCTGTTGTTTTAATGCCATAAGCAAAAGTACGTTGTATATAAGAAAGTTCCTGCCGTTGTCCCTGATCTGAATATCTTATCCAATAAACATGCACCGGTTCATTTTTATCCAGTGCTCCGTTCACGATGTTCAAATCATAAACAATAGTGTTTTTATTGGAAGTACGCTGTAAATAAAACAACTGGTTAATATTGCCCGCAGGTACCGGAAATGTGTCTGTAATAGCCTTATCACCCGTAACTGCGGTATGTTGCTGGGCATACAGAGCGGGTATTCCTGAAAAAATACCGGCCAGCACCAATAAAACGGTAATAGCTGCGGAAGCAGTTACTTTCCGCTCCCTTTTATCTTTTTCATCCAGCGCCTTTTTTGCATCTCTCAGGCGCCTGATAGCAGTTATATTGGTCAAAACAGCCATAATACTGATAGGTATGGTAAAAATAGACATGGTTTCAAATACATGAAAAGGAATGCCCGGAACGTATAATTTATAATTGCCCCCGATAAAATGAGCAGTAATGCCACAGACCATGGCGGTAAGGCCTACCATCACTACCCTTTCCGGCCTTTGCATAAGCCCACCTTTAAGCGGTACGCCCAGTCCCTCGGCTCTTGCCCTTGTATAACTTACCATCATGGAACCAATGAGTGCTACAAAAGCAAATAATGAGCTAAGAAAATAGTGATGTGATACCAGGTAATAACAGATGCCGAGAAACATTATCATTTCACTATAGCGGTCAAGTACGGAATCATACATGGCGCCGAAAGAAGATGCCATATTTCCAAGACGGGCCACCTGGCCATCCAGCATATCAAACAAACCAGCAAATAAAATCAAAGCGCCTGCCCAGCCTACGTATGAAAGATCCCCACGGTTAGTTTTTTCAGCACCGGCAATAAAAATAATGGCCACCCCAATATTTAAAATAAGTCCGATTGTAGTTATTCCATTGGGCGTAAGGCCCAGCTTTATAAGGACCCTTACAAAAGGGTTAATAACCTTATAAATAGAATGTTGAAGTGTGTCCCGTAAACTCATAGCAGCGCAAAGTTAAAAATCAAATTTAATTCTTCCACGGATACCCCATTGCGGTACATTTGGGTGGTCCAGGTAACTGAACCTTTTTACCACATCTACCCTTAGGAGTTTGAAGATATTGGCTATACCCGCACTTAGCTCCAGATAAGGCTCTTTTGAAAGGCTAAAGGTAGATGTTACGCCTTCTGTTACCGGGAATTTCAGCTGATCCGGCGTTTTATTTGGATTATTTTCGTCGCGGAGCCCTCCCAATAAAAGTTTACCCGTAATTACCTCGCGCCATTTCAATTTTTTCAGCAGTGGAATTTTATTAAAAATAAACCCGTTAAAATAATGGTCCACATTTACAGATGCATAATGATCACTCGTAAATTCCAGGAAGTTCATCAGATTATAGGAATTCAGCTGGTAAGTATACGTTTGGTTGGCACGGTGTATCAGCAATAAAGGGAACGGCACTTTTCCAAACAAATAGCCACCTTCCAGCGATACATCTGTGTAACCCAGCTGTGACAGATAAATTCTTTTGGAAATATTCAGGTTAATACTCTGGTAATTGTATTCGCCACCAAACAAACCTTTAATACCGGCAATGTAACGAAATTTAAAAATGGGGTATTTATTAATGATTGGTATACGGTACAGCTTGCCCTGGTAAAACTGTTCGTGCGGCGCCCAGCGCAATTCAAGAGAAGCTTCTCCTGTAGTAATATCAGGAACATTGAACGGTGATCCATTATTCAATTTGGTGTAAACAAATTCTTTACCTGCCGGCGACTGTTTCCAGTATTTGGCGCCAATGGTGTAAGAGAAATGATTATTAAGCTCCCGCACATAATCCAACCTGAAAATATCATTGTATAACCATTTGTTATTATCACCCCGTTTAAAGGAAAGCAGGAAATTATCTTCCTGCACAAATTGCAATTCTTGCCCTGGAATTTTAGTATCGCGCTGAAAAGAAGCACGCAGGTAATGCAATGGAAAATCGTAAATGGTTTTATTATTCAAAGAATAAGTGCCACTTAAAAAATATTTCCATTTTTCATCCTTAAATCCGTAAGCAGCGTAAGTTTCGGCATAAAACCTGGGACTGAGTTTCGGCGTGGTTCTGCCACCTGCACGCAGCCTGAAACCTTCTACGGGGTTAAAGCTATAAAACGTGCTAACCGGCCCAACTTCTATAATGCCAAAAGATTTATACCCTGCCAGGAATAAAGTTGCAATGTCAAGTGTTCTTTTGAACGATGGCATTTTTTTCAGACTGTCAATATTCGCATACACTTTTGATTCAGCATGTGATAATGAATCATGCCTGGTTGTTTCCCAGTAGCTGTTATTTTTATCCAGTGCATCTGCCAGTACCACGGTGCGCGGGCCCGCGAAAATGGTATCATCAAAAGTTACATCAGTTTGAAAATCTTTATAGGATACGGTTCTTTCCCCCACAAAACCGCCCCCGTTTTTAGACAACCCAAAATCAGCAATCATATCACTTTTAGAAACATGGTAACGGCCGTTGGGGCCTTTTTCAAAATCCTGGTTGATTTTTAATTCCCTTACAAAATTGATATTGGCGTATTTACTTACCAGGATATTTATTTTCTGAATCGCATATTTTCCATCAAGCGTTATATAAAGTGTTCCACGCAATAAAAGATCATTGGGGTTGCGGGGAGAAAAATAAAGACGGATTAATTTTTCTCCGTCTACTTCCATTGTATCTTTTATAAAATACATGTAAAAAGTAGGCGCCACATCTGCTACCGGGCTAAGAAACTGGTTGGTTAGCAATGAGAGATTATTACTATAAATATCCACATCTTCGTACAGGCGGTTAAGATAAGTACTAACTCCCCGGCTGTCTATGAATTCACCAAAGTCTACTTTCTTTTGCGCAACAATAACTGTTTTATTTCTTTCTGGCTTTTTCTGGTAATAATTTTTTGAAATAGTTTCCTCCAGGTACACGGGTGAAACAGATTTACCTTCAATCTTTGATGTATCGCCATTATCAAAAACAAACCCGAATTTCTTTGTAAACCGGTTCTTCTTCAGTTTTTCAGTAAGGTTACTGAGCGATACCTGCAGCTTTTCATATTTCTCATAAGAAGAAGAATTGTACCCTTCCATCCTGTTTTGCGCCTTATTATCTATTACATTCCGGATAAGATCTACGGCAGGATTATTTTTGTTTGTATACCGCGCCTTATTTTTTTTGGTTACAGTAACATTACTTAATTCATTATACAGCGGGCGAATCTTTACACTGATCTCAAGTGTTCCTGTATCCTGCTTAATGGGAATGCGCAATTTCTTATAGCCAACAATAGAGAATTCCACATAAGTAACCGGCTGATCAGATTGTAAAAAGTAAGTACCCGCAGAATCTGTCCTCACCCCTTTTGCGCTCTTAAAGTATACACTAACGTTAGATACAGGCAGTCCGGATGTTGAATCTCTCACGGTTCCGCTCACGGTAATGCCCTGACCCTGCGCTATATTAAAAAATACCAGCATGATAATCAATAATGCCCATCCTCTTCTTCTTTTCCCGTTTTTCGGTAACATTTCTATTTTCTATTTAAAAACAAATCTCTTTTGCAAAAAATAATTGTAAAAAACACCCACCATTATGCTGATAACAATTTTTGATATAATGTAGTTCAGGCTTGTATAATGAGTAATCAGGTACATACCCGATGCATTTAAAACTAAATTGCCTCCCCAAACCAGCGCATACCTTACTATTTGCACCTGTGTTTTCTTTTCACCTTCGCCAAAAACCCATGAACGATTAATGATAAAATTGATAATACCACCACTGATAGTACCTTCTACTGAAGCCAGTATGATCCTGGTACCGGTCAGTTCGACCAGCAAAACGGTGACCAAAAAATCTGCCGCTGAAGCAATCAGCGAAGATGTTTGTGCCTTCAGAAAAGTAAGCATACTAAAAAATATTTGTTACTACTATCAACTGCACCAGTAAATTGGCGCAAATACCGGCTGCTGCATCATCTGCCATAACACCCCAGCCACCAGGCAATTTTTCTGCAGATGAAATAAAAAGCGGTTTTACTATATCAAAAAATCTGAATGCTGCCAGGCCTGCCAGTGCATATTGCCATTGATGAGGGACAAATAAAAGCGTACAGCACATACCAGCCACTTCATCAATAACAATTTTATTACTGTCTTTACCCCAGGCTGCTTCCAGCCTGTCAGAAACAAATATGCCCACTATCATCAGCACAAAAAAAATAACCACCTGTACGGGCATATAATTAACAGATGGACGAATGACAAGCCATAATATTGTATACAATATCGCGGCAATTGTTCCACCACCCTTTATATTTCCTATACCGCCACAGGTAGCAATCATTTTATACAGGATCATACAGTCGCCAGTTCTTCCTCGTAGTAATCCAGGCCAAGGTGTGTAATCAAATCTTCACCCATCAGGTAGCGCAATGTATTTTCCAGTTTAATCAGTTGTTTAAATATGTCATGCTCGGTGCGCAGTTCAGGCAGTGTTTGGGGCGATTTAAAGTAAAAGCCCAGCCATTCCTGTATGCCCACTAAACCAGCACGTTTGGCAAAATCTGCAAACAAAGCCAGGTCAAGCACTACCGGGGCTGCCAGAATAGAATCGCGGCATAAAAAATTAATCTTTATCTGCATTTTGTATCCAAGCCATCCAAAAATATCTATGTTGTCCCAGCTCTCTTTATTATCGCCATGTGGCGGATAGTAATTGATCCGTATTTTATGGTATACATCACCATATAAATCCGGGTTGTCTTCAGGACGGAGTATATCTTCCAGGACACCAAGTTTTGAAACTTCCTTTGTTTTAAAATTATCGGGTTCATCAAGCACATAACCATCCCTGTTACCCAGTATATTGGTAGAAAACCAGCCATGAATCCCCAGTGATCTTGCCTGTAAACCGGGAGCCAGGATTGTTTTCATTAATGTTTGACCGGTCTTAAAATCTTTACCACCAATGGGTGTTTTGGTAATTTTAGCAAGTTCAATCAATGCAGGAATATCGCAGGTCAGATTAGGTGCACCGTTCATAAAGGGTATACCCAGTTTAATTGCAGCGTATGCGTACATCATACTGGGTGCAATAGACGGATCGCTGTTTCTTAATCCTTCTTCAAAAGAAGCTACTGTCTGATGTACATCACCTGCCTCAATGTATTTTTCAGTAGAACCGCACCATACTATTACCAGCCTGTCAAGATCATTGAAATCCTTAAAATTTTCTATGTCTTCTATCAATGCTTCTGCCAGTGCCCATTTACTATCCCCTTTTTTTACATGGGTTCCGTCAAGGTTTTTAATATAGCTTTTATCAAAAACTGCTTTCATTGGTTTAATGGCTTCCAGTTCGGACCGCACAGCATGCAGTAACATTGGCTCCAGTACTTTTGCCTTGCTTGCTGCTTCAAATACATTGTCTTCATATACATCCCATCCTCCAAAAACAATATCATTTAAATCTGCCAGGGGCACAAACTCTTTTACTTTGGGAAACCTGTGTTCCGTTCTTTTTCCTAACCGTATGCTACCCATCTGCGTTAATGAACCCACGGGTTTTGCCAATCCTTTTTTTACAGCTTCTACGCCAGCTATAAAAGTAGTTGCAACAGCACCCAAACCAGGAATAAGTACGCCTAATTTACCTTTTGCCGGTTGAATCTTTTTTTCCATACTATTATTTTTTTGTGATGAAATAATCTATATCCACCTATTCCTTTTATACCATTCTATTGTTTCGGCCATCCCTTTTTCCAAATCATATTCCGGCAGGTAGCCTTCATTTTGCTGAATTTTTGTTATGCTGCAAGACCAATCCGTTGCAGTGAGCTCCTTTACTTTATCCTCATTCAGCACCGGCGTTTTGCTGCTCCTGGTATATAATTTATCCATACCAAGGGCAATTTTTTTTATCAATGCAAGTGGTAAATGCAGCCTGATTGTTTTTTTGCCGGTTGCTTTTTTTGCCGCGTCTCCAAATGCATACTGATCATATATCCCGCCATCGCTGATATTGTAAAATTCACCATTAATTTTACTTTCAAGGCATTTAACAGCTATGCCAGCCACATCTTTAACATAAACAAAACTTAACTTCTGTTTACCCCTGCCTACAAATACTTCAACTCCCCTGCACACAGATTTTACCAATAGCAATAAATCTTTTTCACGCGGTCCGTATACAGCGGTTGGCCGTAAAACAATGAAGGGGAGTTTAGGAATTTCTCTCAGGTAACTTTCGGCAAGCAGTTTACTTTTTCCATACCATGTCAGTGGCCGGGGGATGGTATCTTCTTTTACAGGTTCGCCATCTGCAGACGGACCCAGCGCTGCAAGGCTGCTGATAAAAACAAATTTTTTTATAGCTGTATTCGCTTCCGCGGCAGCAATCGCCAGGTTACGGGTTAATATTGCATTTGAAAAATTATAGACTGATGCTGTTTTTGCCCTTGTTAGTGCCGCTGCATGAATAATATAATTAATACCATACTGTTCCAGTATATTTTTTATACTATTGGTGTCAGACATATCCATTTCAATAACAGTAACCCTTTTTTTATCCAGGTGCGCTGTATTGCTGGATTTTCTTACCCCTGCATAAACCTCATATTCCTGTAAAAGAGCTGCTTCTATTAAATGATATCCTAAAAAACCACTTGCCCCAGTAACCAGCAATTTCTTTTTCATATATGCTTTTCAAAAATCCTGTATTTCTTATAGGGCTTACCATTTATATCCTGAATGGCTTTGTTCATAAGATAATTATCTTCCAGTACCCAGGATGCCTCCGCTGTTGTAATTCCTTTTCTTTGTACCTGTTTTATGATGTCTGCGTAAAAAACAGTTTCGATCCCCATTTTCCGGTAACCCGCTATTACACCCAATGTTATAATACGTATCTTTTTAATACTCTTCCGCTGAAACAACAGTTTAAATATGCCTGTCGGAAAAAGCCTTCCTTTTTTTATTCCTTTTAAAATATGGTTAACATCTGGTATAGCAAGACTAAAACCAACCATTTTGCCATTATGTTCGGCTACCACGCAAAAATCTTTATCAAGGATCATTTTTAAATCCTTTGCCAGGTATTTAAACTCTTTTTCTGTCATGGGTACAAAACCAAGATTTTTATCCCAGGCAGAATTATATATTTCCCTGATCTGATCAGTTTCTTCTTTAAATTTTTTCAAATTAATGGGACGAAAAATGATGCCGCGTTTTTCCAGTCTTTCTTTTATGGCGCCCACCGTTTTCAATCTTCTTTCGTCACGTTCTGCTACTACAAAATGGTAGGCAATCAGATCCATCTTTTTTTCAAAACCCTGCCGCTCAATTAAACCCTGGTAATACGGTTCGTTATAAGTCATCATGGCAACGGGCGGGGAATCAAAACCTTCAATCAGCAGCGCACAGGTTTCATTGGTAGATAAATTTACCGGGCCGATTATAGTCTTTGCACCTTTATTTTTGAGCCATTTTTCTGCTGCTTCAAATAATAAAGCGGCTGTTTCATCATTGTCAATGCATTCAAAAAAGCCAAAAAACCCATCCGTAGCTTTATTGAAATTGTTGTGGTTGTTATTTAATATAGCCGCGATTCTTCCAATTATTTTTTTTTCTTCGTATGCAAGAAACAACTGCACAACAGAATGATCATGAAAAGGATGTTTGCCGGGGGAAAGCAAATCGCGCTGTGCTATAAATAATTCTGATACATAGTTAGGATTGTTCTTATATAACGCCGGTCCAAAGTCAATAAAAGATGCAAGCATTGACGAAGAACTTACCGCTTCAATTTTTTTCATGCGTTTTGCTTAATAAGTTCTACACCGGCAATTTGCGCCGCATTTACCAGTTTATCTACGGCTTCTTCAATCTGGGCAAAAGTATGTGTGGCCATAAGTGAAAACCGGATCAAAGAAGCATCAGACGGAACTGCAGGTGAAACAACAGGATTAACAAAAACACCATTTTGTTCAAGTTGTTTGGTAAGCATGAATGTTTTTGCGTTATCTCTTATGTAGATAGGAAGGATTGGGCTTTCTGTAGCGCCTAAATCAAACCCATTTTCTTCTAATAATTTTTTTGCGTAGCGGGTATTGTTCCACAGATTGGTCATATGATGAGGCTCATGCTCAATGATATTCAGGGCGGCCAATGCACTTGCTGCAGAAGCAGGCGTAACACTGGCACTGAAAATAAGTGCCCTTGCATTGTGTTTGAGATAGTCAATGGTGGCTGCATCTCCGGCAATAAAACCACCCAGTGAAGCAAGTGATTTACTGAAAGTACCCATGATAAGATCGACACTGTCTGTTAATCCGAAATGTGATGCAGCGCCGGCTCCTTTTTCGCCGATAACGCCGAGGCTGTGTGCATCATCAACCATAATATTGGCGCCATATTTCTCTGAGAGTTCAACAATCTGTGGCAAATTCACAATATCTCCTTCCATGCTGAAAATACCATCAACTGCAATCAGCTTTACCGCATCTGCCGGCAGACCTGAAAGCTTTTGCTCCAGGTCGGCCATATTGTTATGGCGGTATTTAATAACTTTTGCAAATGACAACCTGCTGCCATCTATAATGGAGGCATGATCATATTCATCAAGCAGCAAATAGTCATTGCGGCCCACGATGCATGAAAGCACGCCCAGGTTTACCTGGAAGCCGGTACTGAAAGTAACTGCGGCCTCTTTACCTGTAAATTTAGCGAGGCGATCTTCCAGCTCTATATGTATATCGAGTGTACCATTTAAAAAACGTGAACCGGCACAACCGGAACCATATTTATCAATTGCTTTTTTAGCAGCCTCTTTTATAGCAGGATGGCTGGTAAGGCCCAGGTAAGAATTAGAGCCAAACATCAGCATGCGCTTTCCATTCATCCTCACTTCAGTATCCTGCCCCGATTCTATTACCCTGAAATACGGGTATAAATTTTGTGCTTTTACTGCTGCTACATCTTTATACCTCGCTATTTTGTGCTGTAAGTTTTTTTGCATTGGGCAATTTCTTTTCTGTGTAAAAGAATCTGATTTCTGTTAATGTAAAAGACCGGCAAAAATACTTGTATTTTTGAACATATTTGATTTTTAGTCAAAAATATAAGCTTTCTGCTCCTTAAAAAGAACCGCTTATCGAAAAACGGCTGAGTTTTTATAAAAAGAATGTTTTTTTGATAAGGTTTTAGCGGTATTCTAAAGGGGTCGGAAGTACAAATATTAGAAAAAGAGAATATGTGAATCCTCCTGCTTAATTGATTTATCAAATATCTGTTATTA
>JBDSOC010000256.1:0-12524 GCA_039915085.1 Chitinophagaceae bacterium | reverse complement strand
GGTAATAGGATTGGTAAAAGATGAACAGCAACAGCACACATTAAAGGAGAACATAGCAAAGCTGGCGGTTACAGATGCTGATAAAAGAATTGCTGCAGAAATTTTGCAATTGATTAATAAAGTGAAGCTGATTGGTTGATTGGTTGGGAATTAAAAGGTTAATCACTTCCCTTACCCCTGTGAAAACCTCTTTTCCCAGTGGCGAAAGAATTGAAAAAAATTGAAGTACATATATACGAAGCACAGAATAAATGGCACAGATAAACACGATAGATGATCTTTTCAACTCCACTTCAGACCCGGCCTTGCCGGGACGGGCGGGGGCTGGAGGTATTTATTTCATTGGCATTGGCGGTATTGGTATGAGTGCATTGGCCAGGTATTTTATATCAGGGGGTTATGCGGTAAGCGGCTATGATAAAACCGCCACACCGCTTACAAAAAAACTGGAAGCAGAAGGTATAGCAATACATTATGAAGACAATACAGCGCTGATACCAAAAGATGTGAAGCTGGTGGTATATACACCCGCAGTACCCAAAGACCATAAGGAGATGGCATGGTTCAAAGAACATGGTTTTGAAATATTGAAAAGAAGTGAGGTATTGGGTATTATCAGCAAAAGTTCTTTTAATATATGTATCGGTGGCACACATGGTAAAACAACTATAACCACCATGATTGCACATTTGCTGCGTGATACCGGTTATGGTTGCAATGCCTTCCTGGGTGGTATTTCAGTGAATTATAATACCAATTTCTGGAGTAATGAACGCAATGTATGTGTAATTGAGGCAGATGAATATGACAGGAGTTTTTTACAACTGAGCCCGGATATAGCCATTATCAGTTCTATGGATGCCGATCACCTGGATATCTATGGAACCGAAGAGGCATTGCAGGATGCATTTGTGTCATTTGGATCAAAAGTAAAAAAAGGTGGTGTATTAATAAATAAGTTCGGATTAAAACGTGGAGGTGAATTAAAAGCTGACAGGCATTTTACTTACAGCCAGCAAAACAACAGTGCAGATAGCTATGCTGCCAATATACGGATGATAAATGGCGGGTATGAATTTGATGTTATGATGAAAGACACTATGCTGGCTGACGTGGTATTGCATATGGGTGGCATGCACAATGTAGAAAATGCTGTGGCTGCTGTTACAACGGCACATTTGCTGGAAATTGAACATGAAAAAATTAAAGCGGCAGTAGCCTCTTTTAAAGGAATAAAAAGAAGGTTCGAATACATTCTTCCTCCCTCTCCCCTTGGAGAGGGTCGGGGTGAGGTAATTTTTATTGATGATTATGCGCACCATCCCGCAGAGCTGAAAGCATTGATTGGTGGCGCGAAAGCTTTGTTCAGCGGGAAAAAATGCACGGTTATTTTTCAGCCCCATTTGTTTTCCAGAACAAAGGATCTGGCCGATGGGTTTGCTGAAAGTCTTGATTTGGCCGACGAAGTATTGTTATTGCCCATTTACCCGGCGCGGGAACTGGCAATAGAAGGGGTAAGCAGCAACAGCATTCTGAGCAGGATGAAAAATGAAAATAAACGAAGTGTAAGTAAAGAGGAATTGTTGAAGTATATAAAAGAAAAATTTGTACCGGGCCTGAACAATGAATTTACTGAAGTACTGATAACAGCAGGAGCCGGCGATATTGACGCACTTGTACAGCCCATAAAAGAAATACTGGAAAAAAGATAAAAATGAGTTTCAAAGATAATATCAAAAAAATACTTTTCCTGTCACTGGCAATAGTGGCAGGCGGTGTATTATTGGTATTGCTGATTGCGGCTATTAATAAAAAGAACCATAAAATCTGCAATGGCGTAAATATTACTATTAATGGTAAGAGTGACTTATTCTTTTTAAACAAGCAGGCTGTAATGAATATTATTGCCCCGGATAAAAGCAACCCGCCGAAGGGTAAGTTGCTGGTTTCTTTTGATCTGAAAAAAATAGAAGCTTCCATTGAACAAAATGTCTGGATAAAGGATGCGCAGTTGTTTTTTGATAACAATGGGGTATTGCGTGTAACCATTGAGGAAAGGTCGCCGGTAGCAAGAATATTTACCGTTAACGGCAACAGCTTTTATATTGACAGCAGCGGTAAAAGGCTGCCTCTGAGTAACAGGATGACTGTTAAGCTGCCTGTTTACAGCAATTTTCCAGCTGATAAGGAAACGCTGTATGGTGCAGACAGTATCCTGATGGATCAGATTAAACAAATGAGCCCGTTTATTCTTGCCAATCCATTCTGGATGGCACAAATAGGACAAATTGATATTACGCCTTACAGAACTTTTGAAATGATTCCGGTGATAGGCAGGCATACCATTGTATTTGGAGATGGAACTGATTATGAACAAAAATTTCACCGTTTGTTTTTATTTTATCAGCAAGTAGGGGCTAAGGTTGGACTGGATAAATACAGTGTTATCAATGTTCAGTATGATAAACAGGTGGTTGCCACAAAAAAAGGAACAGCCGGTAAGATTGATTCATTACAGGCATTAAAAAATATTGAGAAATTAATCGGGGCATCAAAGCAATTGCCATATGATACGGTATCCACAATGGTGGATAATAATATTGTTGCAAATGATGCGCCTGCGCCAACTTTAACGATTTTAAAGGAACGACAAAGAAATGCGTCGTCAAAAGATTCGTTTAATCATGTTCCATCCTTAACTCATCCAACACCTTTAAAAAGCCGGGCAGTGCTGCCTCCCAAAAAGAATAAACCAAAAGCAGTTATGAAGCAACCCAATGGTTAAAAAAAACATAAACCGGAATTGATTGCGACCAATGATAAAACATTAACAACTAAAAACAACATACATCTATGAACATTGAACAACCAAATATAACGGGGGCTGCCAGGAACCCCGCAAAAACCCCCGCTGAAAATGAGAACCCAATTATAGTAGGACTTGATATTGGAACTACAAAAATTGCATGTATTGCCGGCCGCAAGAATGAATATGGTAAACTGGAGATAGTAGGATTTGGCCGCGCCAACAGCAATGGTGTAAAACATGGACAGGTATTAAATATTGATGAAACCATTAAAGCTATCCGGGCCGCACTTGATAACTGTATGGCATCAAATACAGGTATTGAATTTAAAGAAGTGTATGTTGGTATAGCCGGTCATCATATTAAAAGCCTGCAAACACGTGGCGATATTGTGCGCCAGGATACCAATGAAGAAATTACCCAGCGTGAAATTGATCAGCTGATAGCAGATCAGTTTAAAACTTATATTCCTGCAGGAGATCAAATCATAGATGTTATACCACAGGAATTTACTGTTGATAATTTTCAGAACATACCTAACCCGATTGGTTATGGAGGCGTAAAAGTGGGCGCCAATTTTCATATTATAACCGGCGATAAAAATGCCATCCGGAATATTAACCGTGCTGTAGAAAAGAGTAATCTTATCACCAAAGATTTGGTATTGCAGCCATTGGCTTCCGCCAGTGCGGTAATGGGCCAGGAAGACTTGGAAGCCGGCGTAGCCATTGTAGACATCGGTGGTGGTACAACCGATTTGGCTGTTTTCTACGAAGGTATTTTAAAGCATACTGCAGTTATTCCATTTGGCGGAGAAAACATTACCAATGATATAAAAACCGGCCTGGGGGTATTGAAAACACAGGCTGAGCAAATGAAAGTTCAGTTTGGTTCAGCTTTGTCCAACGAAGCCAAAGCAAATGCTTTTATTACAATTCCGGGTTTGCGCGGTATGCCTGCCAAAGAAATCAGTGTAAAAAACCTGGCCAATATTGTACAGGCAAGAATGAGCGAAATAATGGATTTTGTTTCTTATCACCTTAAGCAGGTAGGTATGGATAACCGCATGCTGAATGGTGGCATTGTATTAACCGGTGGCGGATCGCAGTTAAAACACCTGATACAATTAACAGAGTATGTAACTGGTTTAAATGCGCGCATTGGTTTTCCTACAGAACACCTGGCCGGTGGACATATTGACGAACTGGCCAAGCCAACATATTCTACCTGTATTGGCCTTATATTAAAAGGATATGATGATTATGAGCATAACCGCAAGCAATTTGAAACAGCGCATATAAAAGTGGAAGTGCCGGATAACCTGAAGCAGGTACAGGAAGAATTGCAGCCAGTGGATGAAGAAGAAGAAATAATTATAGCAGAGAAGATCACTAACAGGAAAAGTATGAAGGATTTCTGGGGCAAATTTAAAGATGGGCTGATTGACCTGTTTAAAGAGGAAGAAGATAAACATTTATAAATTTTAAATTATAAATTTTGAATTTTAAAACATCTTTGCCGAATGGCCGTAATTCAAAATTTAAAATTCATAATTCAAAATAATTACTAATTATGATACACTTTGATTTACCAAAAGAAAAATCCTCTATTATTAAAGTAATAGGTGTTGGAGGCGGGGGCAGCAATGCAGTAAACCACATGTTCAGCCAGAATATCGAAGGCGTCAATTTTATTATTTGTAATACAGACGCACAGGCCATTGCACAAAGCAATGTGCCCAATAAGATACAGCTGGGACCGCACCTCACACAGGGATTGGGTGCAGGCGCTAATCCTGAAATTGGTAAACAGGCTTGTGAAGAAAGCCTGGAAGAAATAAAACGTATCCTGGAAGTGAATACCAAAATGGCGTTTATAACTGTAGGTATGGGCGGTGGTACCGGTACCGGTGGCGGACCTATCATTGCAAAAATTTGTAAGGATCTGAGCATCCTTACAGTGGGTATTGTTACCACTCCTTTTTCTTACGAAGGAAGAAAAAGGCAGTTACAGGCAGAAGAAGGTATACAGGCCATGAAACAATATGTAGATACCCTGCTGGTGATAAGCAATGATAAGCTGCGCCACCAGTTTGGTAACCTTAAGATGAAAGATGCGTTTGCCAAGGCAGATAATGTACTGGCAACTGCAGCTAAATGTATCACGGATGTTATCAACAGTACCGGCCAGATAAATGTTGACTTTGCAGATGTTTGCACTGTTATGAAAAACGGTGGTGTAGCCATACTCGGAAACGCAGTGGCAGATGGAGAAGACAGGGCGCAAAAAGCCATTGAAGAAGCACTTAATTCACCATTGCTGAATGATAACGATATCAGTGGCGCCAAATGGATTCTTATTAATATCAATTCTTCTGAAGGTGATCATGAGTTCACCATGGACGAAGTAGAAATTATACAGAATTATTTGCTGAGCCGTGCCGGTGAAGGAACAGATGTTATACTTGGATTGGGCTATGATCCTGCATTGGGTAATAAAATAGGAATTACATTAATTGCTACGGGTTTTGAATACAAGGACCCTTTCACAAAACCAATTGCAAAAAAGGAAGCGCCTAAGAAGGAAGAAAAGATTGTAATGATGCTGGAAACCGAAACAAAAAAGGATGAACTGGTTGCCAGCAAACAGTTTGCATTACCGTTGGATGAACGTGTGGAAGATACCCCAGAGGCTGTTGCTGCGGAAAAAGAAGTGTTGTCACTGGTAAAAGAGCAACCGGAAACACCCGTCACTTTAAAAGAAGCATTACAGCCTGTATTAATGGAAGAGCCGGTAACATCAAAGTTAATAACCGGGAATTTTACTGCTAATAGCAACAGTAAAATTACTGTGGACAATCAAACGGATTCTGTGGAGAAGAAAGAAGCGCCAACCTATATGGAGTTGGTATATTCGCAACCACCAGTTAATAACTTTTCGCCTGCAGAACCTTCCTCTGAAATCACAAACAAACAAGCATCAAATAATTTAAATAATTCTCCTGCATCTGCAGTGCGTGGAGGATACTTGGCCAAGCCTTCCAATATTTATGCCGAACCGCGGACGGCGGATAACTCCAGCCTTCCTGATCACACAACTCCACCTGTGAAACAACCCGTCTTGCAAGAGTTGCCAGTTCAACCGTCGGTTCAAAAAGAAGAAGAACCTTCTTTCGACATGCAATTGGTGATTAAAGATGAAGTTTCTAAAGCGGCGGATGCGCCTTGGGCTCTACAGACTCAGCATCCAGAAATGTTTTTTGCAGAAGACCCCGCGATGCGGGACGAAGCAGAGGAACAAAAACTTCGCGCTGCAGAACGAATACAGAAGTTACGTAATCTGTCGTTCAACGTAAATGCAGCCGATACCAACAATGAGTTTGAAACTGTGCCGGCATACATCCGCCGCAATTTAGAATTGTACAACACCGTGAGTCCTGCAGAAAATTTTTACAGCAGCTTAGAAGTAAAAGCTGACGATAATAATACAGGTAAAATAAGTACACTTAATACTTTCCTGGATGGAAAAAAATTAGATTAACGATAGTTGTGTTTTATTTAGTTTTTTAGTTGTTGCATCCTTTAAAAGGATAGTTGTTAGCCCTCCCGGTTTCTATCCGGGAGGGATTTTTTTTGCCCGCCCGGTGTGCCGGTAAATATTTATAAAATAGCTGAGAAGAATAAAATGCTTTTCAGATTTTTTAATTTTGATACAGCTTTATACAGTATGTATAAGATTTATAAGACGCAATCAGGCAGCATTCCTGGCAAGAGACAGCACAACAGTAACGCCGCTGTTTTCTTCTGTTTCCAGCCCAATATTTCCACCCAACTTCCTTGCTACGTCAACAAAATGAACAAGGCTGTGCATGTAACTGCTGTAAGCAAATGCGCCGTTATTGCGGATGCGTATCAGGTGCTGGCCTGCAACGCACTCTGTTTCCACACGGATACAACAATCAGAAGTTCTGTAAATGGCATTGCTGAGCAGGTTGCCAATGATGTATGCCAGCGCATTTTCTTCTGCGTTCACCATTACGGACTTGGCAACATCATTAACAATAAAACTTTTTTTGCCGGTAGCCTGAGGTAAAAGGCCGGCTTGAAGTTTTTTTACCAGTTCGTGGAGCGAGGTAGAAGTACCGGGGGCTGAAACAGCTGTTTGGGTACGGATTTGTTGCGTGAGGTTTTTCATAATGAAGACTTTGAATTGAATAATTGGTTAATTCATAAGGTTCTGAAATGATTCGAATGTCAGTTTTATATGTACCGGTTAAGTTTCCAAAGGGCAGGCTGTGTTTTCATAGGGTATGATTTGGATGTTTACAGGATTTTGGATTCAAGGGACTTGTATAACAAAGATGGGATCCAAAATGCCATAAAAAAATAGACTTACATATGAATCTGGTATAGAGTATATTCTATTGGCTGTAGTATAAACTCTACTTTGCAGACCTTGCTAAGCGTCAAACTATGCCGTAAAGTGAATAAGATTCTATTTTTTTGAACCGGGGAGGATTTCAGTCAAAATCAAAGTTCCTAAAAACCTTCTGCAGTTTTTCTTGTTACATGGTGGATATTTCCGGCAATAATCAACACCTTATAACTTCAATAAAAGATAATATTATCATTATGCCAACAGTTCTTATTACCGGCGGTACAGGTATGATAGGCAAAGCGCTGACTAACTTGCTCTTGCAAAAAGGATATGATGTTATTGTTGTAACACGTGGCAAACCAGATCAAAAATCAGCAGCAAATGCCGGGTTATCTTATGCCTACTGGAATGTATTGAAGCAGACAATTGATATAGCTGCTGTGCAAAAAGCAGATTTTATCATTCACCTGGCGGGTGCCGGAGTTGCTGATAAACGCTGGCGCAAAAAAAGAAAAAACGAAATTGTTGAAAGCCGGACACAAAGCAGCGCCCTCCTGGTAAAAGCATTAAAAGACAACAGTAACCAGGTAAAAGCGGTTATCAGTGCTTCGGCTATTGGATGGTATGGCGCGGATCCTGTTATACCTAACCCCCGTCCGTTTACAGAAACTGACCCTGCTGATAATGATTTTTTAGGAGAAACATGCCGGCAATGGGAAGAAAGTATTGAGCCTGTTATACAACTGGGTAAGCGGCTGGTAAAACTAAGAACAGGAATAGTGTTGAGTAAGGAAGGCGGTGCACTCAATGAATTTATAAAGCCTTTGCGATTGGGTATAGCAGCTATTTTAGGAAGTGGTAAACAAATAATCAGCTGGATACATATAGACGATCTGTGCCGCATGTACCTGCAGGCCATTGAAGACGAAAGTATGGAAGGCGTTTATAATGCGGTGGCCCCCAGGCCTGTTAGCAATAAGGAACTGACAATTGATTTGGCAAAAGCAGTAAAAGGTAAGTTTTACATAGCATTGTATGTGCCTTCTTTCGTATTAAAAATTGTATTGGGTGAAATGAGCATTGAGGTATTGAAAAGCACTACGGTATCTGCCAATAAAATCCGCGGAGACAAATTTAATTTTATATATCCATCAATTGAGGCTGCGGTTAACCAGTTAATTAAAAAATAACTTCTGCGGCAGAAATATTATTGTTCATTTGAAAGAATCTTCGGCTGCTTAAGAGGTGGTATTATCAGTTCGGGGCTTAAATCGGGTAAAGACGATTTTAATTTATCACCATGGTAAATACTGGTATCTATAAAATACCAATGCAAGCCCTTATCTTCTGAAATAGCAATAAGCGTGCTTTCAATTATAACTTTACTGGCCATAAATTTAACTTCGGTGGTTTGTGGTAAAGTAGCCTGTAACTGCTTTTTATAATTGATAATTGTGCCAGGATCGCCGATGGTAATTCTTTTTATTTCGGCCCCAAATTGTTTCATAAACTTATTCAAAGTATCCCGGGCAATCAGCATTTTGTCTATGCCACCGGCGTCTGCCAGTAATTTTGGAGGCATATACCCGGCCAGTTTATTTACATCTTTGGCAAGTACTGCCCTGGCCATATCCATGGCTTGTATTTTTATAACTGTTGAAAGGTTTTGGCTGTACGCATAAATGCCTGGTAATTGAATGATAATAATTATCAGCAGCGCGGAGAATTTATTTTTCATGTAATGGGTTTTGTGGTTTAATACCTAAAAAAGTAAAAGAGTGTGCCATAACAGGATGGCGCATAACGTTAACGGTCGTACAAAAAAATTACAAATCTCTCCTGTTGTTTATCCAAAAGCAAAATGCCCAGGTAGCAAGTATTAATAAAATGGTATAAAAAATATGATTGTTTACAGCTTTTAATGATGCCTGGTAAGCTTCTTCATTGATACGGCCGATAAATGCCGGTTTCGGCAACAGCCGGTGAGATATTTCTAACGGAAAATATTCGCCGATTTCATTTTTATATTTATATCGTAGCACATTTACTGCAATAGGTTCTGCTATGATAAAATAAAAGGCAAAAACAGCCAATGCTATAAAAGATTTCCGAATCAACAGGCCCACCATAAAAGCAATAGACAATTGTGAAAAAGTTTGCAGCGAAAATAATCCGGTATAGTAAACCAGTTTCCATTTTTCTGCTGCCGCATTGGTAGTATTGGTAATGCCTATTACCAGTGCAACAAGTGCATATAAAACAGTAACAATAGCAGAAAGTATTATTACGTCAACAAGTTTGCCTGTCATAAAATCCTTACGGCTCCAGCCATCTATAATATTCTGGCGGTTTGTTTTGTAAGTGTATTCGTTGGTAATAAGAAGTATAATTACAATTGCAGGAATAAATACAAACAGCGATGAAAAATAAGCTACCGTGCGCCAGGCTTCAGGAAAAGAAAATGGATTACCTATCAATGCCTTTACAATTTGTCCGGAGGAACTTTTTTGTTCAGTAATATTGTTATAAATACCTATAAACATGTAATTGATGCCAGGATAGGTAAGTGCAGTTATGCCCATTACCCACCAAAATGCGGGATATTTTTTTATTTTTAACCATTCGGTCCTGGCAATATTATACATACAGCATTTAGTTTGGGAGTGATTAGTTGTTGGTGAGTTCAAAGAATTTTGCTTCCAGCCTTTTCTTTTTAAATAGCAAATGATTGAGCACTACGCCTTTGCTAAAGCAGTAATTGTTTATCTCATCCAGTTTAGCTGTACCCTTGGGCAGGATGAGCTGCAGGTTATTTCCTTCACGCGTTATCTTGCAATCATTTCTATATTCATTTATAACAGCTGCAAGCGCTTCTATATTGTCAGCACTTATTTCTACCGTATCATCATCTACCAATACATCATTCACATGGCCTGTTGTAAGCAATTGTCCTTTTTTAAGAATGGCAACATGCGTGCAAACTTTTTCTACTTCATCCAGTAGGTGACTGGCCATGATAATAGTATGCCCCTGTTTATTCAGTGCTATCATCAGTTCTCTTATTTCGGCAATGCCAACCGGGTCAAGTCCATTGGTAGGTTCATCCAGTACCAGCACCTGCGGATCGCCCATCAGTGCTGCGGCAATGGCCAGCCTTTGTTTCATACCTAAACTATAACTGCTAAAGCGGCTGTTTCTTCTTTCGTATAATTTTACTTTTTCCAGTATACCATCAATAGCAGCCAGGCTACCCCGTCCACTAATGCTATTGGTGATTTTTAGATTATTTACTGCAGAGAGGTAATGATAGAAATTTGGCGTTTCAAGCAAAGAGCCAATTTTTTTCCTTTGCTCCGGAGAACCGGGGTTACCGAACCATAGAAAATTACCCGTATCTGCTTTTAGCACATCAAGAATAATACTGAGCAATGTTGTTTTGCCGCTGCCATTGGGACCGAGTACGCCAAATACACAACCCTGTGGTATTTCAAAAGACAGGTTTTTAAGCGCCTGTATTTTCCCATAAGATTTGCTGATGTTTTGTAAGGTTAGAACTGACAAAATGCTGTGATTTTATTTGTAATGGAAGATAGTTATAAAAAGGTATCCTGAAAGTAAATAAACAGGAACGACAAAAAACCTATTCAGCCGGTAGATGATTTTCATGATAGACACTGGAAAACCCACCAATAACGGCCATGCCATTATTATTGAAGGGTAAATGATGTAACTGTAAGAGATCTATATCAGCTTGTAAAACTTTTCTTTTAAACGGGTTTAGCGTGCCGCCCTTTGCCCCTGGTATTGCTGAGGGGTCATAATGAAATTCCGGGTCGCAAATAGTGCCGCGCGGGTACATGATACCTGGTTGGCCCTTACCGCGAATATCTAATATCCCGGGATGCGCAAGGCCAATGGTATGACCGTATTCGTGTGCAGCGGTAGTAGAATTATTGAGCAGGTTTTCTAATTTAAAATAGCCGGTATTGCAGGAAATATCATCAACAAAAGAAATATTGTTCATGGAATATTCTTCCATTCTGAAATAATTATTTCGTGGACTGGTATTATCAAAAATTATATCCGGCGTTAAAGATTTACTCCAGATACCTTCAATGTCAAAAACAACACCATATATTTTATTGCGGATAACTACTGTTGCCCGGGGCTCATTCCAGTGATCGCTGATGTCTTTTGCCACCTGTGCTGCCAGCGTTTCATTCACTGCATCACCATAAAAAAATAGGGTAGAGTGAATGATAAGCTTAGAAGAATTTAATATGATTTCAGCTTCGCCCATTGGTTAAAATTTTGTCAATAATTGATTGTTTTTTTAAATAGCTATGAGCGAAATGTGCACTAATCTGCGTTCCCGTCTGACGTCCCCGTCTGACGGATTAAAACAATGGAGCTGACCAAAAATTTAGTCACTTTCAAGGAAATTTAAAAATTCATCAGGCAATCTTTTGTTCACAAGATCTAAAAAAGAGGTTTGATCATATTCACATATTTCAACAGCAAGTTGCTTATTACAAAAATCTTTTTCGCGCTTGTTGCAATAAAAAGCAAAAGATGAATATTTCCATAGAGTTAGATCTGTTACCAATTGATGCCGCCAGGGATTTTGGTGGATATAATAGAAGCAATTCAAATAATAATCATTTTTACCTGATGCCGGATTTATTTTTTGAACTGAAAGATCCTTCGCTTTGGTTTTTGGCCTGAATAAGGAACCTGATCTATTATTCCTTTTATTGTATTGGTGCGCATAGCCACTTAATAATTTTCGAAAACTATTCGTTAGCTGATCAATGACAAGGTTTCCTTGTTTATGAGGTTTAACAGAATTTTCATTAGTGGAAATCATAAAATGAAAGTGATTAGGTAATAAGCACCAGGCCAACATATCAGAATAAGGAATGATGTATTCTTTGGCCATTTTAAGAAATTCTACATAATCTTCATGTGTGTGGAAAATTGTCTGTCTATTATTTCCCTGGTTATAAACATGATATACATGCCTTGATTCAAATTTCATAGTATTCAGGTTTGGTTTAAGGGAATAAAATTAGATAAACGGAAATGGATTTCTTGCGTGTTTTTTAATGGTTCTTTGGTCGATCAAATTCGCACACCCGTCTGAGGTCCTCGTCTGACGGATAAATGTCAGACCGTATTGTTGTTTTGATCGGTCAGACGGGGACGTCAGACCGTGTTTCGCCCCTGGTGTTGCCGCTGAATAGTTACACATGAAGCTCAGACCTTGCTGTTTCTTGGTTAGCGGGAAGTCATAATTTAAATGCATACCCGTCTGACGTCCTCGTCTGACGGATAAAGAAT
>JBDSOC010000245.1:0-9827 GCA_039915085.1 Chitinophagaceae bacterium | reverse complement strand
AAATACTCTTTAAAAGATTGAATCTGAACTTCCAGTAAGTCAGGAGCGTCTGCTAAGTTTTTAATCTTACCAAAGTTGATCCTGCTTTGCAATTTTGTAGAAGACATATTATTTAAAACCGGTTTTAGATTGTTCAAATATTATGATTCGCCTATAGACAAAAATATACCGATGAACTGGCTAGTTCTCAGTTTATTACATTAAAATTAGTTATAGAAATGGCCATTGATTTTAGATACCCGCGCTAACTGCTTTTGTACAAATGGATTGCAAATGTACGTAAAACATCTTTACAAAAGCAGCACAAAGCAATTTCTTTTAGTCCGGCTGGCCCGGGTCCATTATTAAAAAAATGTTAAAACGGAAGCTATCTCTTCAGATGAATTCTTGACAGCACCCAATTCCCGATGTTTTTACCCTGTTCTTGCCCGTTTTCTATTGCAGGTCGATAATGTATACCTCCATATAACCGTGAAATGGCTGCCTGGTTCGCTGCTGCCAGGAAAGATTCAAAATGAGTTACGGGAAGGCCATAATCGACTTCCCAAACTGTCGTCTGTTAAAAGAATACATTGCAGTTACATAAAATTTACCCGGTTATAAATAAAAAAACCCGGTTATTGATAACCGGGTTCCTTAAAAATAAAAAATATAATTACTGAATTTCAACGTCAGCGCCTGCGTCAGTCAATTTAGTCTTCAGTTCTTCTGCTTCTGCTTTAGAAACGCCTTCTTTAATGGCTTTAGGTGCGCTATCTACTAATTCTTTTGCTTCTTTCAAACCTAAGCCAGTTAATTCTTTAACTATTTTAACCACGTTCAGCTTGGAGGCACCACCACTCTTCAATATTACATTGAAAGCAGTTTTTTCTTCAACAACTGCTGCTGCCCCATCTCCGGGACCTGCCGCCGCTGCAGCCGCTGCTGCTGGTTCAATACCATATTCAGATTTTAGAAAATCGGCCAGTTCCTGTACATCTTTTACAGTAAGACCTACTAATTGTTCTGCTAATGCTTTTACGTCTGCCATTTGATTAGAATTTTTTCCGCCTTCACTGTCTTATTTATTTCCAAGACTCCGGAGGAATGTTTAAAAAAATTGTTTGTTGTTTGCCATTCAATGACCATCGGCCAGGTTATATATTTTATTAACTATTCTGCTGCAGGTGCTGCCGGCGCTTCCGGCGCTGCTGTTTCCACGGCATCAACCACACTACCTGCTGCCTGTTTTTCGTGATGGTGCAATAAAGCAGCTAATACACGTTTAGCAGGCGATTGCAACAATCCTATTACTTCACCTATCAGCTCATTCTTCGTCTTGATCTTAGTTAATGCAATCAGGCTGCTGTCACCGGTGTATACATCACCGTTGATGAAAGCCGCTTTCAGTTCTGGTTTTGCCCCGTTGCTTTTTTTACGGAAAGAACTGATAATAAGTGCCGGCTCCTTGGGGTTTTCTGAAAATAAAAGAGCTGTTACTTTGTGCAGTGATTCGTACACACCTGTGTAACGTTCACCATCAAGTGATTCAAGCGCTTTTTTAATAAGCGTATTTTTAGCCACTTTCATTTCAACATTTTTATCGAAACAAGCGCGGCGCAAAGTACCAATCTGTGCAACAGAAAGTGCCTCTGTATCTGCAATATAAAAATTAGAGTACTGGGAGAATTTACCCTTCAGTACTTCTATAACTTCATTTTTTTGTTCTTTAGTCATAACAATTTTTTTTATCCGGGGAGAAGAAGGTTAGTAAATTAATGTACAAAAGTTTTGGTATCAACTGCAATACCGGGGCTCATGCTGCTGGCTAAACTTACGCCACGCACATAAATCCCTTTTGCAGAAGAAGGCTTTAATTTAATAATCGCATTGATTAATTCCAGGCTGTTTTCTGCAATTTTCTCTGCGCCAAAACTTACACGTCCTATTGAAGCGTGTATGATACCGGCTTTATCTACTTTAAACGCAATCTTACCACCTTTAACCTCATTTACGGCTTCTGCTACATTGTTTGTAACAGTACCGGTTTTAGGATTTGGCATTAAATTACGCGGTCCCAGCACTTTACCCAAACGGCCTATTTTAGGCATTACTGACGGAGTTGCTACAATTACATCAACATCTACCCAACCGCCTTCAATTTTTGTAATAAATTCATCCAGTCCCACAAAATCAGCGCCTGCTGCTCTTGCTTCTGCTTCTTTATCAGGTGTACACAATACCAATACTTTTTTCGTTTTACCGGTTCCGTGAGGAAGCGTTACGGTACCTCTTACTGCCTGATCTGCTTTTTTAGGATCAACACCCAGGCGGATATGTAAATCTACTGAAGCATCAAACTTAGCAATATTTACATCCTTTACCAGGGTAGAAGCTTCTTTTAATGAATATGCTTTATTGGAATCTATTTTTGCATTCGCAACTTTCCTTTTTTTACTGATAGCCATAGCTCAAAAATTTTAAGTGTAAAAAGATTAATTTTCCCAGGGTGCTTTACCATCAACAGTTAAACCCATGCTGCGGGCTGTACCAGCTACCATACGCATAGCGCTTTCTACTGTAAAGCAATTTAAATCGGCCATTTTATCTTTGGCTATTGCTTCAACACTAGACCAGGTAACCTTACCTACTTTGTTGCGGTTAGGCTCTTTGGAACCACTTTGAATTTTTGCTGCTTCCATCAGTTGAACAGCTGCGGGAGGTGTCTTGATAACAAATTCAAAACTTTTGTCAGAATAAACGGTAATTAATACCGGAAGTACTTTTCCCATTCTGTCCTGTGTTCTTGCATTAAACTGTTTGCAGAACTCCATAATATTTACTCCCTTAGAACCAAGGGCAGGACCGATTGGGGGTGCAGGATTGGCTTGTCCGCCTTTGCACTGCAATTTTACAAAACCTGAAATTTCTTTTGCCATGTTTTTATTTTTTGGTGTTAGCGTGGCACCATCGGCGCCACTCCCAAATTCATTTTCTGAAAGAACTATTTTTGGGACTGCAAAAGTAAGAAAATATTTTTAGCCGCCAATAATTTTGCGGGTTTATTATACAGTGAGGGAATGCACGACGGGAGATGGTTCAACACTTTGGCTTCCGCTATTTAAATACCTGTCAATATTATCCAGTACAACAATATCTTTGGCCCAGTCAAATTTTCGTGCAAAAAATTTTTGTGAAGCAAGGAGTTTGCCTAGATGAATGGAAGTCAGTATGTTAGGATGCGCGGCTCCTTTATCCCTGTCCAGGAAAAGCAAGTTATCGTTAACCACATTGTCTTTAAAAGAAGAATTTAATACCAGGGTTTGAAACATGAACTCATCTGAACCCCAGGTAAACTGCATAAACCGCCTGAACCTGGCATTGTTATCAATCAATTCAATTATGTATTTCAGGCTTTTACTGGTTAAGGCCCAAAACATAGATGACCCATAATATTCCATAGCTAAGGGTGACTTACGCACCGGCAGGATCTTATTCATCATCCACTGAACATAATACCGGCCGGGAAAACTATAATTGGTAAGGTGGTATTCCCTTATACGCGGGTAAGATTCAGAAGCCCAGTCATCAAAGTGTTCAAACTGCAGGAATTCTTTACCATTATTTGCAACAAAGAAATCGTACATCTGCGATGCAGGTTTTATAGGGTAATCCTGTCCGCTCATCAGGTGGACATAATCGTACAATTTTCCTGTGTCAAAAATTTCTTTGACAGAACGCAGTGTGGCCTCTATTGTATTATAACCTCCCCATACAACATTTACACGATCATTTATCAGATAAACATTTGGGATTTTTGCAAGAAAAAGATGTGGGGCTATATCTATTTTTTTATCAACATGGACATAAAAGTCAAACCCCGGGTGCTGCATACGGCGGATCATCCGTTCCGTTTGCAATGGATTTGTATACGTGATTACGAGGTGTGCAACTCTCATGAACTATCAATATTGATTTAGTGGTTACCAACTTGATACTGGGAGCTTATTAGAGGATATAGAATTCTACGGTTGAAGCTAAGTTAAACAATTATCCTCTTACGGAGAAACCATTACCCGTATTAATTTATTCAAAATTGCCAACAAATGTGGGAAATGATAAGTTATAACGTATGCAGAATGCCATATTTGTTCCGAAAGACGTTAATCAATTTATCTTTTCTACCTGCATGTAGTTAAGTTCTACCGGCGTAGAACGGCCAAAAATCTTAACGGTTACTTTTAATTTCTTCTTTTCGTCATTTACTTCTTCAATAATACCATTGAAATCATTAAAAGGCCCTTCAATAATTTTAATGGTTTCACCAACAATAAATGGTTCGCTCATGCTAACACCACCTGCTTCGGCCATTTCATCCATTTTACCCAGCATTTTATTTACTTCCGCCTTACGTAATGCAATGGGATTTTCTTTACCCAGAAAATGGATGACACTATTGGTATTTTTGATAGTATCACGTAAATCGTCACTTAATTTACCTTCAGAAATTTCAATCATCACATAGCCGGGGTAATAATTACGCTCGCGCATAACCTTTTTACCGTTCTGCACTTTATACACTTTTTCAACCGGCAAAAAAACCTGTTTTACTATTTCGGTCCATCCACCACGTGCAATTTCTTTATCCAGGTATTCTTTTACCTTGCGTTCTTTACCGCTTACTACGCGCAGCACAAACCATTTGGTTTCCTGTTGTTGGGTCTGATTTTCCATTACTACTTAAATAATGAGTAAACAAGTTTTAAAACTGAACTGGATGCAAAATCCATAACACCTACTACCAGGGTTATAATAAGTGTTGCCACTAAAACAATCAGCGTTGACTGTTGCAACTGCGCCCAGGTAGGCCAGGTAACTTTTTCTACCAGTTCCCTATACGATTCACTGAAATAAGCCGATACTTTGTTCATCTTTTAAAATGTGTAAATGTGATGAATACAATAATGTGATAAATGAAAAGCGTGAAGTATAAAAATGAAAGAAATATAGCCGCAAATGGCATTCCCACATTTCCATATTTATCACTTTGTTCTCTCCGCACGGGCACTAGGATTCGAACCCAGATCAAAGGTTTTGGAGACCCGTATGCTACCGTTGCACCATGCCCGTATGAAAGCTAAAAGCTATTAGCGGTTAGGCCAATAGCTTTTAGCGATATTTTAAAGATAGCTTATTTTTTTATTAACAACAACCCAAAGGCACACGCTAACAGCTAATAGCTATCTCCCGATATTATTTAATGATCTCAGTAACCTGGCCAGCACCAACAGTACGTCCACCTTCACGAATCGCAAATTTTAAACCTTTTTCCATTGCAATTGGCTGAATAAGCGTAACAGAAAGCGAAGTATTATCACCAGGCATTACCATTTCAGTTCCTTCAGGTAAAGTAACCTCACCAGTTACATCCGTTGTGCGGAAATAAAACTGAGGGCGGTATTTCTGGAAGAATGGGGTATGACGGCCACCTTCTTCTTTGCTTAATACATAAACTTCACCTTTAAATTCTGTATGCGGTGTGATAGAACCTGGTTTGCACAATACCATACCACGGCGAATCTGTGTTTTTTCAATACCACGTAACAACAGACCTGCATTATCACCAGCTTCACCTTCGTCAAGCAATTTGCGGAACATTTCTACGCCTGTTACTGTAGAAGTCAATGGTTTTTCCATTAAACCTACAATTTCAATGCCCTCCCCTACTTTAATACGGCCTCTCTCAATACGACCCGTAGCAACTGTACCACGGCCTGTAATAGAGAATACGTCTTCCACACTCATCAGGAACGGTAAATCTACCGGGCGCGGAGGTAATGGGATATAACTGTCAACAGCATCCATTAATTCATCAATTGCACCAACCCATTTGGCATCTCCTGCCAGGGCACCGGTTGCAGAACCTTTTATGATAGGGGTATTGTCACCATCAAAACCGTTTTTGGTCAAAAGTTCACGAATTTCCATTTCAACCAATTCGATTAATTCAGGATCATCTACCAGGTCTACTTTATTCATAAACACAACCATACGGGGTACACCTACCTGGCGTGCCAAAAGGATGTGCTCTCTTGTCTGGGGCATGGGGCCATCTGTAGCAGCTACCACCAAAATAGCTCCGTCCATCTGGGCAGCACCGGTAATCATGTTTTTTACATAATCCGCGTGACCAGGACAATCTACGTGTGCGTAGTGACGATTGGCCGTCTGGTACTCAACGTGAGCAGTATTAATGGTAATACCCCTTTCTTTTTCTTCAGGAGCTCCATCAATTTCATCGTACTTTTTAGCAACATTACCCATACCCTTTTTAGCAAGGATTGCAGTAATAGCTGCAGTTAATGTTGTTTTGCCATGGTCAACGTGGCCAATAGTGCCAACATTAACGTGGGGTTTGTCCCTTTTAAAAGTCTCTTTTGACATCGTTATCGGTTTTTAAGTTGTGTTTTTACAATTTTGATTTTATATTCTGGAATTGCCGGACTTGAGATTTGGGATATTGGATTTAACCGCCATCCGTAAAGTCTTTGCCCGCAATGTCAACTGCAATATTACGGATTAGAGACGTCCTGTTATCAATCTAAAAATCAATACATCCCAAATCAGCAATTCTATGAGCAATTAATTATTGAGTCCTGAACCTTCGGGAGAACCCGCAACTTCTAATTTACAATGAGCCGTTGATGAGAATTGAACTCACGACCTCTTCCTTACCAAGGAAGTGCTCTACCCCTGAGCTACAATGGCTTGTCAACATCACAAAATTGACCGTTGTTAACTGACAAGAGAGCCGCCTGTCAACCGTCATTCTTTCATTTTTCTATTCTGTACTGAGCGGAAGACGAGGCTCGAACTCGCCACCTATAGCTTGGAAGGCTATCGCTCTACCAAATGAGCTACTTCCGCAATTCTAATGTGATAATGTGAGAAGTATGCAAATTATCTTAAACCAGCAATTAAAAAGAACTCTTCATTTTTCACATTATTCACTTTGTATCCGTGGGCAAGGATGGATTCGAACCACCGAACTCCGGAGAGAACAGATTTACAGTCTGTTGTCGTTGGCCACTTGACTACTTGCCCTAAAACAGTAAAACCAGCCATCTCAATACATTGCTGCATTGACGGCCTGTTAATGCATTGAGCCACCTGCTGGAGTCGAACCTGCGACCTACTGATTACAAATCAGTTGCTCTACCAACTGAGCTAAGGTGGCATTACCAGAATACCAATAAAGAACTACCCCCAAAATTTTGGGAATGCAAAGGTAATGGAATTCAATAAATACAAAAACTTTGATGATATAATTTTTTCAGGATAAAAAGAAATAAATCAACCTGCCCGCAAAGATTGTCCCAACCTGGGTTTCGGGCGTTTTTAATACCGTCAATCCAGGATGGAATAGCCCAAAACTGCATTATTTAATAGCCAGGAAGCTGAAAGGGTAATAAAAACTTTGCATTTATTGCAACCTTATAAATAAAAAAACCGCACCTGGATTGGGTGCGGGGGGAATGAAATATAAAAATTAAAGTGCTTGTTTTTCTTTTTTTCGTTTTATCTGGTTTACGAGTGAATCGAATGCTTCATCAAACGATTCCTGAAATGATTTAGAACTTGCTTTTACAAAAAATTGCCGGCGTGGTACACGAACATTGATTTCTGCAACCTTGTCTTTAATCTGGTGAACTACATTGTCTAGCTTGAGAAATACATCTACTTTAATAATCCGGTCATGAAAAGTGTTGAGCTTTTCTAATTTCCTGTTTACATACTCTGTTAATTTTACATCTGCTTCAAAGTGAACTGTCTGGATATTAACGTTCATAGTAATTACATTTAATCAGTGAACAATATTTTAAAGAGCTTAAAAAACAAACACGCAATGCATAACAATGTGTGTTTGGTGATAGCATGAAATTAACTGTTAGAACCTGCTTTTCCAAATAAAACAGTATAAAAAAATTGCATTTTAACGCATCGGAAAAAACAATGTTTATGCCCTGGGATGCGCCTTTTTATGGGCTTCTTTCAACTTTTCAATATTATTGTGTGTATATACCTGGGTAGACGCCAGGCTGCTGTGGCCCAGCAATTCTTTAACCGCATTTAAATCGGCGCCATTATTGGTTAAATGAGTAGCAAATGTGTGTCTTAAAATATGGGGACTTTTCTTATTGAGTGTAGTAATTTCTGAAAGATATTTTTTTACAATCAGGTAAACATACTTTGCGTAAAGCCGCTTGCCATTTTCCAGAACAAAAAAATAAGTCTGATCAAAATTTTCTATTTCTTTTCTTTTTGCCTGCTGGTAAGCTTTCATTGCATTTACCAATTCTCCTGCAACCGGCACAATCCTTTCTTTATTTCCTTTGCCCAGCACTTTAATAACCTTTTTGGAGAAATCTACCTGGCTTTCTTTCAGGTTTACCTGTTCACTTAAACGCATGCCGGTTTGATAAAAAAGCATAAGTAATAATTTATCAGTTCTGCCTTTCCAGTCGTCAGGAAATTGCATATACTGAAACATATTTTGCATGTCCTGCTCTTTTATAAACTCAGGCAAACGCTTACTGATTTTAGGTGTGATTACGGACCACATCGGAGTTACCGTAATGCTGCCTGTTTTAAGGTGATATTTAAAAAACGATTTTAGTGATGATGCTTTCCTGTTGATTGTTTTCCCGGTAATTTTATTACTTTTCATTTCAGCCATCCAGCTGCGGATGTATGTTGATGCGATATCGGTTAGGCCAGCAGCCTGGTACTGGCTGACAATATAAGTGAAGAATTGTTCCAGATCGTTCTGATAGGATACGATGGTATGCTGGGAATACCTTTTTTCAAACTTCAGGTAGTTGAGAAAAGATTGCAAATGAGGCTGAAACGGGCTGTCCATAAAATAAAATAGCCGTAAAGTTATTCACTTTACAGCTATTAATATAGTTACATTTTATTTTAATCGTCGAAATGTCCGCTACTTACCTGAAGCTTGTAAACAGCCTTGAGGATTTCGCCACGGCGTTTTACCGAAGGTTTGGTATAAGACTGGCGTTCTCTTAGTTGCACCAGTATCTTAGCCTTTTCAAACTTCTTCTTGTACTTTTTAAGTGCTTTGTCAATGTTTTCGCAATCCTTGGAATCAATAATCAACATAATTAATACCCCCTTTTAGTGTTTGGGACGGCAAAGATAAAGGAAAATCGTAAATAGCCAAATGCTTTTACAGCTTAATTTTGCAGATTATGTTTACAGGAATAATAGAAACCACCGGCAGTATCAAAGAAATAAGCTCAAATGGTACGAACAGGACGTTCTGGCTCTCGTGTACAATTGCCGACCAGCTAAAAATTGACCAAAGTATAGCTCACAATGGCGTTTGTCTTACTGTGGAAGCCATTGCCGGTAACAGTTACCAGGTGACCGCTGTTGCAGAAACCCTTCAAAAAACAAACCTGGAAGACTGGCTGGCTGGTGATACCATCAACCTGGAACGCTGCCTGCAACCATCAGGCAGGCTGGACGGGCATTTTGTGCAGGGACATGCAGATACCAAAGGCACTGTTGCGGAGAAAAAAGACATGAACGGCAGCTGGCAGTTCACTTTTAGCTTTGACCCCGTTTTTGCTCCATATATTATTGAAAAAGGATCTGTAGCCGTAAATGGTATAAGTCTGACTGCTTTTAACGTAAAAAACGATACATTCTCCGTAGCTATAATACCTTACACTTATAGCCATACCAATCTTCAATATGTTGAAAAAGGACATACTGTTAACCTGGAATTTGACATGCTCGGAAAATATATCATAAGGTGGGCGGAAACG
>JBDSOC010000243.1:0-20157 GCA_039915085.1 Chitinophagaceae bacterium | reverse complement strand
AGTAATCATCTTTTTCATACTTACACCTGTCTTTTCATCGAAACATTCCTCCCAATTGTCGAAACAATTCTTTGCTTACCACACCACGCTACACTTTAGCAGTACCAGCAATAACAACAAAGCAGTTTTAAGAAATTTTACATCATAATTGAAAAGGACATTATAATTGGCAGGTGATTAACCGGATTACAAAGGCTGCATGGATGCGGCCTTTTTTTATTTGATTAAAGAAACGGTTTAATACACGTATAAATTTTCCTGCAGTGTGTTTTGATTTCATCGTTTGTTACATCAGCATCAATCGTACGCAAACTTGATTGATTTATGCTGATTCTTTGCTTTGCAGTCGTTCCATTACTGATTGTTTATACAGACGCCCGATGGGAATTTCACATTGTCCAATTTGCACAGCCAGTGCATTATAACCAGAAATTTTGCTCAGGGAAACAATGTAGGATCTGTGGACACGGATAAACTTGTGATCAGACAAAATATTTTCAATTGCACTGATAGCACGTTTTACCAGCAAATGCCTGCCGCCTGTAAGAAAAATCTTTACAAAATCTTTCCAGCTCTCGACGTACTCAATGTCATTTACAAAAACTTTTTTCATATCCCTGTCTACTTTCAGGTAAATAAAAGCAGCCAGGTCAGTCGCTTCATTGATGGTGGTTACAGCCACTTCACGGCCCATCAACCGGTTTAACTTAGTGATGGCTTTAAAAAAACGTTCAAAGGAAACAGGCTTAACCAGGTAATCCACTGCATCCAGTTCAAAAGCTTCAATTGCATATTCCCTATACGCCGTAATAAAAATTACTTTAGGCGGATGCGAAAGATTTTTTAAAAACTCCGTACCGATGATGCGTGGCATTTTAATATCGAGAAAAATAACATCCACTGTTTTGTGCCGCAATACACCAAGTGCTTCAATGGCATTTCTGCACTGGCCCACAATTTCCATGTCATGAAGGTCTGCAATATATTTTGCCAGCACTTTCAATGCGGGCGGCTCATCATCTATAAGCAGGCAACGAAGTTTCATGCGGTGATGGTTTGAGCAGTTACAACAGGGCGATGCGGTATTGTATACCCTGATACACTACCGCTCAATTTAATCATTAATGAAACTGCAAAAAAATCTCCTTCATCATTTATCTTCAGTTCATATTTTCCAGGGTGCAGCAATTCGAGGCGTTTTTTCACATTGTTGATACCAATGCCATTACTGCTGTGAGGAATATATTCGTTTTTGCTATTGGTAATTTTAAATTTTAATAGATTGTTCGCTAAGGATATATCCACTCCCATCCAGGGTTTTTCAATTTGCTCCGATGCGCCGTGCTTAAAAGCATTTTCCAAAAAAGGAAGCATCAGCAAGGGGGATATGTAATTGTCCCTGATATCGCCTTCCACATTCCACGATATTTCTATTGTATTGCCGTATCGTTCTTTTTCCAGGTCAATATAATCTTTCATGATCTCCACTTCTTTTTTCAGCCTCACTTCTTCTGCCTTGCAATCATACAGCATGTAGCTGAGCAATGATGACAGTTTTAGAATAAGTTCCGGCGTTTTAGGTGATCCTTCGAGCGAAAAAGAGTAAATATTATTAAGGGTATTAAATAAAAAATGCGGATGCACCTGTGCTTTTAGTAACTGAAGCTCGGCCGTTATTTTTTCCTGTTGGGCTTGCAGGAATTCTCTTTGCTTCAATAACCACTGTTTCCCCAGCGACAAAGAAGAGAAACAAGCTGCGGTGGTTAACACGCAAAGGAAACATTGCCATGCATAATCATCACCGTGGGGCTTGTTCATCAGGTCTAACACAGGAGCCGATATATACCTGAGAAAATAAACGCTCAGGTTCCACCCAAATGCAAGCCAGGAAATAATTGCGGCCAGGAATAGCAGGTATTTACCTTTCAACAGCAGTTTTGGAACGGCTATGTATGAAACAGGATAGCTGAAGCTGATAAAGACTGGAATCCAAAGTGCGATGCGAATAAAATTATCAGTGAATGTTGGCCAAATCATTGACAGGAAGCAGGCCCATCCCAAAAGCCATGACAACCAAAACGAGACGTGACGGAGTACACGGTATTTCGGGGAAAAAATGAACTCGTTTGTTTTGATCATATTCACGGCTGAAAGCTTTCCACAATTTAAGCAATTTGACTTCATGATTGTTTCAACTGAGAACTAAAAAAGACGAACAACATTGAATTGCAGACAAACAACATTTTTCTTATCCCAAGACCACAAAGCTGTTTTAACTGCTTTATTGCCAGAAAACAATTCTGCTAAGCGATTAGAATTTTTAGCAGGCAAAACTGTTTCTATTTTGCCGTTAAATACACAAAGCAATGAAAAAAATCGTTTACACAATGTTGGTAGTGGCAACTGCATTATTGTTTAATCTTTCGTGTAAGAAAGATTCAAACCCGGATACCAATGGTCATCTGGAACAAACCAAAACTTATTCTTCAGATGTAGTCAAAAAATGGCTGGGTGTTCAATTACCGCTCTTGTATTCCCCGCCTGCTTCTTATGGCGTAAACGCTGGCAGGTGGATGGCTTATTGTGGCGTAGCCGTATATGAAGCTGTGGTGCCCGGAATGCCCTCTTATCAAAGTCTTTACGGCCAACTTAACGATATGCCGCAAATGCCTCAAACGGAACCGGGTAAAGCCTATCACTGGCCGACTTGTGCCAATGCCGCTTTGGCTGAAATGACCAGGAAACTTTTCACCTTCACGCCTGCAACAAACGATGCAGTGCAAAAACTGGAAGATGAATTAAATGCAACCTATGAAACAGAGATCGGTGACACTGCCATCTTTCAACGGTCAAAAGCCTTCGGAAAAGCCGTTGCTACAAAAGTATTTAACTGGTCCACTGCCGATCATCCATGGTCTTCTTTGCCACCCCTGGTACTGAGCAATAACAGCCCGGGCCTTTGGTGGCCGGAAAATAATAACCCAAGCATTGCCGGTGGTCTTGCCTATTGGGGAGATACCCGCACAATGGTTGCAGGTAGCATTGAAAATGTAACCTCAACGCCTTACGTGTACAATGATGCAGATCCAACTTCTCCTTATTACAAGGATTATAAGGAAGTTTATGACTTCTCAAAAAACCTGACCTACGATCAAAAGCGGTTGGCTAAATATTATGATGACCCCGCTGTGAATGGTTATCCGTCCGGATCAAGTTACATTGCTGTTTTTAAACAAATTCTGGAACAAAAAAATCCGGACCTTGATATTGCCGCATTTGCTTATGCAAAAACTGGTATGAGCCTGTTTGATGCCACCATTGGTTCGATGAAAGGAAAATTCCATTTTATGCAGGAAAGGCCGTTTCAATTTATTCGCAGGGTAATAGTGCCTTCGGGTGACCCGGCCACCTGGTGGAAGCCTTTTATTAACACACCGCCCTATCCCGATTTTCCGGCCAACCATGCAGTTTTTAGCGGTGCATTTGCGCAGGCGCTCACCAGCATTTTCGGTGATAATGTGTCTTTCACAAACAGCACGTATAAAGGCACAATGGTTGATTTGGGAAAAGGTCCGGAGGACCTGGGCAGCTATTCCTATAAATCTTTTTTTGAATTTGCCAATGACATTGCGATTTCAAGAGTCTATGGCGGTATCCATACCCGTCATGCGGTAGAAGAAGGCACAAAACAGGGAATAAAAACAGCACAAAATATTAACAATAAGGTAAAATTCCGGAAAGATTAACAAGAAGACCGATAAAATAATTTTAAAGAAGATCTTTGCCGGAAATTAAGATGCGGTCGGTGCAAATATAAAGCACCAATCGCATTTTCCATAATTTTATATTCAGTATACATAAAGGGATTTGCGAAGAAAATAATCGCGTTACTGTAAGCACCACAAAGCTGGTGTTTCCAAGAACCGCCCGCAAACGCCGTTGCCTATTTTCAAAACCAGCCCGTTTTAAACAACCCACGGCTGCCCACTATTATTGTAAGTGCGTCAAGGTAATTCCGGTGAATTCCGCAAACAAATTATCAATGGTTTTTCAGAAAAAGATTTTCGTGCAAGCTGGGAACCAAGGCCGATCCAGTATAAGGAAATGAGGAAAAATATTTGTTGTATGATTGACTTTATTTCATGTTCAGGTTATCCTTTTAAACCGTTTCGTTAGAGATTTTTTTTCAGCATGGCCGGGTTTTCTGTGAACGGGTAACAAAATAATAATCTGGTATTGTTTGATCACGGGATGCACCCGGAGCATGATATTCGGCCATGGGTGAAATGCCCATGATGTTTGTGTAGGTCGCGCGTCTTTTGACTTTTTTTGCAATAATTTGATAGGGAAAAAATAAAAAAGCCCGTAAAATCAACGTTTTACGGGCTCTATCAGTTTAGTCTGACACCCTTTTAGTCGGGAAGACAGGATTCGAACCTGCGACCCCCTGGTCCCAAACCAGGTGCGCTACCGGCCTGCGCTACTTCCCGAACAATGTTTTTTCAATCTCAAATCAGGTGCGCAACTCCCGCCCTAAGCGGGACGCTACTTCCCGAACAATGTTTTTTCAATCTCAAATCAGGTGCGCAACTCCCGCCCTAAGCGGGACGCTACTTCCCGAACAATTCCTTTCTGCCGCACTCACAGCGGCTTTGTTTGCGGTGAGGGCGGGATTCGAACCCGCGGTACAGAGTAACCCGTACGGCAGTTTAGCAAACTACTGATTTCAGCCACTCATCCACCTCACCTTAACTGAAATATTCAAACAATATTGCCGGTGTGCATACTGTTTGCGGGCGGCAAAAATAGCAATTAAGACATCAACTCCAAAAAGAAATCCCGGCTTTTTACCGGGATTCTTTAATAATTATTTTTTATGGCTGCTTTTTAATCTTTTACATGGCCGCTAATTGCACTTTTTGCTGTAATTCCATTACATTTTCCCTGAACACATTGTCGGTATCCATTAAATCCTTCACCGTCTGGCAGGAGTGGATAACGGTGGTATGATCCCTGCCGCCAAAATGCTCACCAATTGTTTTAAGTGAATTTTTTGTAAACGCTTTTGCCAGGTACATAGTAATCTGGCGGGCTTGTACAATTTCTCTTTTTCTTGTCTTTTGTAAAAGTTTGTCGTATGGCACATCAAAATAATCACACACCATTTTCTGAATGGTATCTATAGTGATTTCTTTGGATGATGTTTTTACAAAATTTCTAAGCACTTTTTTCGCCAAGTCCAGGTCTATTTCCCTTCTGTTTAGCGAAGACTGTGCCAAAAGGGATATTAAAGCACCTTCCAGTTCCCGCACATTACTGTTTATATTATAGGCCAGGTATTTTACTACTTCACGTGGCATGTCCAGTCCATCATTCTTCATCTTCCTCTCCAGGATCTCTATCCTTGTTTCATAGTCCGGCACCTGCAAATCTGCACTCAATCCCCAACGGAAACGGCTGAGTAAACGTTCCTGCACGCCATCCAAATCTTTAGGTGGCTTGTCTGAAGTTAATACCAGCTGTTTGCCACTCTGGTGCAAATGATTAAAGATGGCAAAAAATGCATCCTGTGATCTTTCTGCACGGTTAAAAAACTGTACATCATCAATTATCAGCACATCAATCAACTGGTAAAAATGTATAAAATCATTTACAGCATTATTACGGCTATGATCAATAAACTGGTTAATGAATTTTTCTGAGCTTACATATAATACCACTTTATTATTATGCAGGCGTTTTACCTCGTTGCCAATTGCCTGGGCAAGATGGGTTTTGCCAAGACCAACACCACCATAAATAACCAATGGATTAAAAGAATTGGCACCGGGTTTTTCTGCAACCGTCTTACCCGCACGGCGTGCTACGCGGTTGCTGTCACCTTCAACAAATGCTTCAAACGTATAAGATCCATTTAACTGCGGATCTATCTGCATTTTTTTAAGACCCGGTATTACAAACGGATTCTTAACAGGTGTATTTATGATTAGCGGAAAATCCATTTCATTATTTGAAAAACTTTTATAACCCTGGGCCGGTACATCCATAGTAAGCGGTTTGTTGTTATGGTTGCCGCTGTCTACCATGATGCGATACTCTAAACGGGCATCTTTACCCAACACCCTTCGCAAAGTCTTTGCCAATAAATTTACGTAATGTTCTTCAAGATATTCATAAAAGAACTGGCTCGGTACCTGGATAGTTAAAACACTCTCTTTTAGTTCTACCGGTTTTATAGGCTGAAACCATGTATTGAAATGCTGCCACTCCACTATATCTTTTATTATTTCAAGACAACTACTCCAGACTTTATCGAACGTTTTGGCCATTATTGGGTTAGCAATTTATAATGAGTTATTAGTAATATTTTTTCTGGATTGTATTTCATAGGTTTTCAGACTGTGGACAACTGGTTCAAAAAGTAACGCAGGGGAACGAATATCAAAATTTTTTGTTGAAAAAAAAATTTTTTATTCACTTGATTTTTTCTCTGTAACCAGTAAAAAAAACAGTATTAATTTTTTTCTCAAAATGGTAAAAAAATACCAATCAAAAACCTGCCTGCCTGTTAACCCTGTAATCCTTTACTGGTATATGTTTTATTGAATCATGAATAAATTTATTTTCCATTTTCCATACAGGTTTAACTGTTTATTGGTATAGAAAATATATTCCTGATGTATAAAAAAAACTTGCTGCAATATTCTTTTTTGTGAATTAAATTAGCTATTTGAAATCGGCTTTGCAGTGATGTGAGCGATAAGCCAAACCGGTTATACAGCTGATGTTTTTTCTGCATGATTCTGTAACGCCCGCTACTGCTGAAGATACAGATATTTATTTGCCGCTCATTTAAAATAAAACAAAATATTTTAATAAAATCGCCATAGTATCACCTGGCTCTTACCATTCTTTATTTGCCTTTAATCTGCTATTTTTGCTGTATTGTTTTCCGGTAAACTACCAGACACATATGCAACAGCAAATAACCTGCAGATTGCTGCCTTCAGAAGCAGCCAATGAAAATATTGTTACCCAATACATTGCCCGCATAGCCGGCATACACATCAGCGCTATCACCGGTTATCACATCCGGAAAAAATCTATTGATGCACGTGGAAAACAAGCCTGGGTTAACCTGACCGTAACAGCATTTATCAATGAGCCATTTACAGTAAATCATTTTACAACCCTTGTTTTTAAAGATGTTTCCAAAGCAGGTAAAAGAGTGGTGATTATTGGTGCGGGTCCCTGTGGCCTGTTTGCTGCATTAAAATTGATTGAGCAGGGGATACAACCAATCATACTGGAAAGAGGAAAAAATGTACGCGACAGAAGAAGGGATCTCGCCGCACTCAACAAAGATGGAATTATAAACCCGGAAAGTAATTACTGTTTTGGTGAAGGTGGAGCCGGTACATACAGCGATGGGAAATTATATACCCGTAGTCATAAAAGGGGGGATATCAGCCGCATTTTACATTTACTGTTTCAGTTTGGTGCTGCTGAAAATATTTTATATGAAGCGCACCCGCATATCGGCACAAATAAACTTCCACAAATCATTACTGCTATCCGTGACCAGATAACCGCCAGCGGTGGTTTATTTCTTTTTGAAAAAAAATGTGTTGACCTTGTTCTTAAAGGCGATATTATAAAAGCAGTAAAAACAGCGGATGGCGATTTGTTTGAAGGCGATGCTGTTATACTGGCAACTGGTCATTCTGCGCGTGATGTCTTTCAACTACTGGCACATAAGAAAATATTGATTGAAGCAAAACCTTTTGCACTCGGCGTAAGGATTGAACACCCTCAATCATTAATTGATAGTATACAATACCATTGCAGCAACCGGGGTGAGTTTTTACCACCTGCTTCATACGGAGTAGTACAGCAGGTAGGAGGCAGGGGCGTGTTTTCTTTTTGTATGTGTCCGGGTGGTATTATTGCACCCGCAGCCACCAATGCAAATGAGCTGGTTGTAAACGGTTGGAGCCCCTCTAAACGTAATAATCCATTTGCCAATTCAGGATTGGTTACTGAAGTGGGAGAAAAGGATATACACGATTACCTGGAAAAGCAACCGGCCTTACTGAATGAAAATGGTGAACATTTTTCTGTGAACCCGGCGCTGGCTGGTATGTTTTTTCAGCAAGCAATAGAACAAAAAGCTTATACGGCGGGGGGTGGAAAATTTGTGGCTCCCGCACAGCGTATGGCCGATTTTGCAGATGGTAAAAGATCTGCTTCACTGCCCGCCAGTTCTTATTTGCCCGGCACCCATTCCGTTGATCTGCGTGAAGTATTGCCTGATTTTGTTTTCAAAAGCCTGCAACAGGGTTTTACCGCTTTCGGCCAGAAAATGCGGGGTTATCTTACCAATGAAGCCATTGTAGTAGCAACAGAATCACGTACCTCTTCGCCGGTACGGGTACCCAGACACCCCGATTCATTACAGCATCCACAGGTAAAAAATCTTTATCCTGCCGGGGAGGGCGCGGGATACGCCGGCGGTATTGTAAGCGCTGCCATGGACGGGGAAAGGGTGGCTACGGCAATTTCGCTTGCGCTCCGGGTTCTTTAACGACAAACATTACAGAAGTTTTCAAATATAAAAAGAGACCGATAGCAGGAAATATATACTGTTACTCAATTTGTCTCTTCCTTTCCTCCGGGGATGAAAATTACCGGCGCTAAAAACGTCTCAATCCATCAATTATCCCCTTTTCTTGTTTTATGTGGGTTTTATAGTACATTTGCACACTTTAAAATCATGCCGTAACATGATAAAGAACCTGTTTAAACAGCAGGTTTCCGGAACATTTCACTGGTGTAAAAGTATACCAGATCCTGTTTGTATCATGCGGCGCTATATAAACTCGTTTGATACATGAAACTTTCCCAGTTCCGTTTTGATCTCCCTCTTAATCTTATTGCCCAAAACCCCGCTAAAAGACGCGAAGACAGCCGCCTGATGGTGGTGCACCGTCATACCGGTTTAATGGAAAACAAGCATTTCCATGATATCCAGGAGTACTTCAACGATAAAGATGTTTTTGTAGTTAACAATACAAAAGTATTTCCTGCGCGTATGTATGGCCGTAAGGAAAAAACAGGGGCCAAAATTGAAGTGTTCCTTTTGCGCGAACTGAATAAACCCAACCGTTTGTGGGATGTTATTGTGGACCCGGCCCGTAAAATACGTGTAGGCAATAAACTTTACTTTGGCGAAACAGATGAACTGGTAGCTGAAGTAATTGATAATACTACCAGCCGCGGCCGTACCATCCGCTTTTTATGGGATGGAACAGACGAAGAGTTTCGCCAGATGCTGGAAATACTCGGTGAAACACCGCTGCCAAAATATATTAAACGTAAGCCAGACGAAGAAGATAAAGAACGTTTTCAAACGGTATATGCCAAACACGAGGGAGCGGTAGCTGCCCCCACTGCCGGTTTGCATTTTAGTAAAGAACTTATCAAGCGCCTGGAAATAAAAGGAATCCGTTTTGCGGAGGTAACCCTGCACACCGGGCTTGGTACATTCAGGCCAATTGAAGTAGAAGATCTGAGCAAACATAAAATGGATGCGGAGTACTATCATATAGATCCAACAGCGTGTGCCATTGTAAATAAAGCAAAAAAAGAAGGTCACCGTATTTGTTCTATCGGCACTACCACCATGCGCGCCATGGAAAGTTCCTTTACGGCAGAAAAATTATTAAAACCTTCAGAAGGCTGGACCAATCATTTTATTCATCCGCCTTATGAATTTAATATTGCCGATGCACTGGTTACCAATTTTCATTTACCCAAAACCAGTTTGCTGATTATGGCATGCGCATTTGCCGGTTATGATTTAGCAATGGAAGCATATAAAAAAGCCATCAAAGACAAATACCGTTTCTTTAGTTATGGCGACGCCATGATTGTTATCTAAAGAAATTATAATGATATTAAATGAGGCTGTCTCAAAATGATGAGGCAGCCTCTTTTTTATGCATGCACTAAAAAAAAGTTTTATATTGTATTGATTTGATGGAGAAGGACAGGGGCAGCATTTAAGAAATGATTACATTTTAACAGCAGGTCTTCTGCCTTCAACCTTCTGCCCTTCAACTTTTATAATTGCAATATGAAAAAAATTCTTGTTCTGTTCTTAGCGATTTCAACAATGGCAACATTATTATCTGCACAGGAAATTATTCCTTTGTACAAAAACGTCCCCAATTCAAAACCAATTGTCAACCGTGAAAAATCTGAAATGGGGAAAGACGGTATCCTGCGTATCAGTAAAGTATCTGAGCCAACGCTCATGGTATTTCTTCCGCCGAAAGAAAAAGCAAATGGCACAGCAGTGATTATTTGCCCGGGTGGCGGCTATGGTATACTGGCTGCCTCTCATGAAGGAACAGATGTGGCTAAAGTATTTAATGAATGGGGAGTAACCGCATTTGTGTTAAAATACCGTTTGCCCGATGATAGTATTATGGAACAAAAAGAAATTGGTCCTTTGCAGGATGCGCAGCGGGCTATTCAAATGGTAAGGCTTGATGAAAAAAAATGGGGGATTGCTGCCAACAAAATAGGCATCATGGGTTTTTCTGCAGGTGGACACCTGGCTTCTACAGCGGGTACACATTTTAACAAGGCAGTAATAGAAAATAAAACAGGTACCAGTCTTCGTCCCGATTTTATGATACTGCTTTACCCGGTTATCAGTTTTACAGACAGCCTGGCGCACATGGGTTCAAGAGCTAACCTGATTGGCAAAAATCCATCACAGGAAAAAATAAATTATTACTCCGGTGAGCTGCAGGTAACCAAACAAACACCGCCCACTTTTTTAGTACATGCCAAAGATGATGGCGGCGTAAAAGTAGCCAACAGCATTGCCTTTTATGATGCACTGCAAAAAAACGGCGTGCCGGCAGAAATACATTTGTATGAAAAAGGCGGACATGGTTTTGGAATGAACAATAAAACGTCTGATGATAAGTGGATGGACTGGTTAAAGACCTGGATGGAGAAAAACGGGCTGTTGAAATAGGGTAGCAGACAGACCGGGTTCCCGCCCCAAACACATACCACGCCGCAGGTTTAAGCGTTGTATACAAAATCCAATACATGAAAATACCTGTAGCCCTGCTGCTGGCAGCTGTCTTTTTCAGCTCCTGCGCTTCCACGAACCTGGTTTATCTCAGTGTGCAGGAACCCGCACCGGTCACCATTGCCCAGGACATAAAAACAGTGGCTGTTATTAACCGCAGCGCTGTCTCCAAACAAAATAAAATTTTAGATGCCATCGATAAAGTGATGACCATGGAAGGCCCCGACCTGGATGCTGCCGGTGCAGAAGCCAGTGTAACCGGCCTCACCGATGCGCTTGCTGCAAACAACCGGTTTACTGCTGTAAGACTTCCGGCAACACAATATGCCGGCAATGCCGCCCCCGGTTTTTTTCCCGCACCATTATCATGGAATGAAGTAGAAAAAATATGCGCCGCAAATAACGCCGATGCCATTTTTGCACTGGAGCTGTTTGATACCGATTCAAAAATAAATTATGCAGTTAACCAGGTCTCGCTTAAAACACCGGTTGGCAATGTGCCGGGCTTTGAACACCAGGCCAATATGCATACCCTGGTTAAAACCGGCTGGCGTATTTACGACCTTCGGGGGCGTACTGTTATTGATGAGTATGCTTTTGACAGGTCGTTGAATTATTCAGCTCGTGGTATTAACCCGCTGCTGGCAGCCGCTGGCTTAATCAACCGGAAAGAAGCGGTGAAAGAAGTGGGCAGCCAAAACGGTCATGCCTACGCGCAAAGGATTCTCCCGTACTGGATACGGGTGTACCGCGATTACTATATCAAGGGTTCAGATAATTTTACCATTGGTACCAGGATGGCCCGAACCGGCAACTGGAAAGGTGCTGAAGAACAATGGATGAAGGAAACAACCAACCCCGGCAGCAAAATAGCGGGCCGCGCCTGCTACAACATGGCCATCATCAGCGAAATAAACGGGGATATTGACAAGGCCATTGAGTGGGCAAAAAAATCGTACGAAAATTATAACAACCACCTGGCGCTTACCTACGTAAATATTTTAAAGAACAGGAAAATAAACGATACCGTTTTGCAGGAGCAGCAACAGCAGCCATAATAAAAGCGGTCAGACTGCTTTTTATTTCCTCAGCAATGTCTCCTGGAAAAAATGTGTGCAATACATTTTTAATTAAGGAAAACGCGGGCAACATGTCTTTTCAGGGACATTGCGTACAACGCAGCATAACACAACGTAGTGTTATGTTAATCCAGTCCAAACAAGCCTTTGTTCAGCAACTGCAGTGTTTGTGTTTTATAAGAAGCAGGGATTAATACGGATACATTGTGCGGACTGCCCCCATAACTTACCATGCGAACTGGTATAGGTTTCAATGCATCAAATAATTTGGCCAGCATATTTTCTGTTGTGGCCAGTTCATTGCCCACAATAGAAACTATACTCTGGTCCCTGTCAATCTCGGTATTGCCAAATGGTTCCAGTTCTTTTAATATTTCTTTTAAGTGAACAGTGCTGTCAATGGTTAATGATACGGCTACTTCAGACGTCGTAATCATATCAATTGGCGTCCGGTATTTTTCAAACACTTCAAAAATCTTTCTTAAGAAACCATAGGCGAGCAACATGCGGCTGCTCTTTATTTTGATGGCGATGATACCATCTTTTGCGGCTATTGCTTTTACCCCCTTACTTCCTGCTAATTGCGTAATCAATGTGCCTCTTGCTTCGGGCTGCATGGTGTTCAGCAACTTCACAGGTATTTTATATTGCTGGGCGGGCCATATAGAAGCCGGATGTAAAATTTTGGCACCGAAATAAGCCAGCTCAGCAGCTTCATCAAAACTCAATTGCTCAATAGCCCTGGTTTTCTTAACTACCCGCGGATCATTATTGTGCATTCCGTCAATATCGGTCCATATCTCACACACTGTTGCATTGATGGCTGCTGCAATCAACGAAGCGCTGTAATCACTGCCGCCGCGTTTCAGGTTATCTACTTCACCCCTGGCATTGCGGCTGATATATCCCTGTGTAATAAATAATTTTTTTGATTCGTGCTTCTTTAAAAGTTGCGCGAGTTTTACTTTAATGCTTCCTATCTGTGGTTCATCATAACTGTCGATGGTCATGAAATCAAGTGCCGGCAATAACTGGTGATCAATACCTTTTTCTTCCAGGTAAACGCAAAATAATTTCGTGCTCAGCAATTCACCCTGGGCAAGTATATCTTTATTCAGGGCTTCATTAAAAGAAATCCTGAGTATAATATTTAAAAATTCAAAATGTTCTGCAATGATGGCTTTTGCTTTTTGTATTGCATCATCTGTCTTTACCAGTTCTGTAATAAATTGCTGGTAATGCGCTTCCAGCTTATCTATCTGTTGTTTGGCAGCTTCCTTTTCTCCCTTACTTAAACTTTCGCCTATAGCAACCAGTGTATTGGTAGTACCGCTTAAAGCGCTTAATACAACAATCGTTGGCTCATCATCTTTTGTAACCAGTTGTGCAACCTGGTGCATGCGTTCGGGCTTACCTACGGAGGTACCGCCAAATTTCATAATTTTCATTGTTCCCCCCCAATCCCGCTAACAGCGGGAGTTTAGTTAAAAAATAATTTGGGCAGCAAAGATAGGGTTTGGAAGGCAGTCTGTAATTGTCAGTCATATTTGATCCATTTATCTTACCCAATTAAGAAATTGCTGATTTTGAGGATTGTGGGATTTTTGAGATTTCTTTTGGTTTAGCAACCTGAGCAAATCTCAAAATTTAAAATTCCGAAATCAGCAATTCAACGTCAGACATCAGACATTTCCCATGCAACAGCAAACCTTTCCCCCAATTCTTTCAGATTTTCTGTAACGGCATGCACTAAGGGAATACCGTTTTGCATACGTTCCGTTGTTGCTTCGCGTTCAGGATCGCCGGGTATCAGCACTTTAGACTGCCCGGGTATGGTTTTAGCTGATCTGAACCGATGTATCCACTGATCCATGTGAAATTTAAAATCACTGGCAGGCCGGAAGGCATCTATTCGCATAGCGCCAAAAAAATGCCCGATACCTTTTCCGGGCTGGTTTTCCGGCATAGGCACATATGCAGGAAAAGGAGGTACCCAGGGTCCGTAATTAGCGCCGCTCAGCACTGCTGAAAAAATATCAACCACGGCTCCGAGTGCATATCCTTTATGACTGCCGTGATCCCTGTCGCCGCCCAATGGCAACAATGCGCCACCTCCTTTTAGTTCGTGCGGATTGGTAGAAGCATTGCCGTCTTTATCCTGTATCCACCCGGTAGGAGCATGTAAACTTTTGCGTTGTAAAATTTCAAGCTTGCCATTGGCTGCAGTGGTAGTAGCAAGGTCTGCTACAAAAGCCGGTTCATTGCCTGCGGGAACGGCAACACATATTGGATTGGTGCCCAGCATACGTTCTATAGAAAAAGTAGGCGCCACTAAAGCGCTGGCGTTGGTCATAGCAATGCCAATCATATCATGTTCCAAAGCCATCATTGCATGATAACCCGCAATGCCAAAGTGGTTGGAATTGTTTACACTTACCCAGCCTGTACCAGCCTGTTTTGCTTTATCTATTGCTACCTGCATGGCAAAAGGTGCCACTACCAGGCCAAGGCCGCTGTCTCCGTCAACAACTGCTGTAGAAGGTGTTTCATGTATTATTTTAATGGCTGGATTTGCATTTACGCGTTTTGCTTCCCACAACCTTACATAACCACCTAACCTGGCCACACCATGAGAATCAATACCCCGCAGATCGGCGGCTAATAATGCACGTGCTGCAATGACCGCATGCTGTTCACTGCACCCTATCTTTTTAAAAATATTTTCTGTAAAAGTCAGCAGTTGTTGGTAAGGAAATTTCTGTTCGGGCATAAGCAAAGAAACAACAATTGGTTAATCGGTTGAAAAGTTGGTTGGTGGCTAACCCGTGATATGGAAGTGGTGGGGTATGAGTGGGGTATAGGCATTTTCGTAAAGTGTGCAAACACCGCCGCTGCAGGACTCACTTCTCACCACTCAGGTCTGACGCCTGACCTCTCAGCATCAACCATTCACCACCTTCATGTTCTCTGCATCCCAGTAAATAATTTTCTTCTTAAAATAACTTTCATTGGATGCAAGACAGGGCGCTGCTGCACGAAAAGCGGTCACCGGTCCTTCAATAACAGGACTGCCGCTTCTTACTGCTTCAAAAAAGTTAACGAAATGATCAACATGTTCGCTATAGCCTTCCGGCTTTTTAAATTTAATGGGAGGTTTTATGGGTGCCTGTTTATCTGCTGCTGTCCATTTTTGATCGTATTGTTTTTTTAATTCATCCTGCATGGTCTGCGGATATGTGGTCAGTGAATCCCATCCGCCAATACCAGGCGCTTTAGGCAGTAAGCTATGTGTGATGCTGAGGCCATCCCAACTTTTTTCCATGACGCCTTCGCTGCCGATAAATTTTACTGAGCTGCTGCCGCCGTCACCACTGATAAAATTTACCCGCAACATCACCTGGAAAGCGGGGTGCTCAGGTGTTTCAGGATAATCCATAATGGAGGTGGTCACATCTGGTACATCGCGGCCATCTTTCCAGTAAGCCAGCTGGCCTGCAGAAAAAATGGCAGAAGGGCCCTTAGAGCCGGTTACATAATGAATGCCGGTAACCAGGTGAACAAACAAATCGCCCGGCATGCCAGTGCCAAAATCTTTATAGTTACGCCACCAGAAAAATTTTTTCGCATCATAAGGCTGTTTGGGCGCACCTGCAATATAACGGTCCCAGTCAACCGTTTTTGGAGACTCATCTGTTGGCATGGTATACTCCCAGGCGCCAAGCGCACTTTGCCTGTCATAAGTGGCTTCAATACAGTTCAGTTTTCCTATTTCGCCGGCTTTATACAATTCCCTTGCTTTCAGGTAATCTATTCCGCTGATGCCCTGGCTGCCTACCTGCATCACTTTTTTTGTCTGTTGCTGCGTTTTAATTACATCAGCGCCTTCGCTTATTTTATGCACCATAGGTTTTTCACAATACACATGTTTGCCTTTGTTCATAGCATCTGTACTGATGCGTGCATGCCAGTTATCGCTGGTAGCAATAATAACTGCATCTATATCTTTTCGTTCCAGTATTTCACGGTAATCGCGGGTGGTAAATAAATCTTTACCATACAATTCTCTCATTCTTTCCAGGCGGCCGCTGTATAGATCGCAGGCCGCGGCTACTTCAATACCAGGTACTTTTAATGCAGTGCCCAAATCATTAAACCCCATTATACCACTGCCGATGACGGCCACACGTATTTTATCATTTGCACTTATGGGTTTGCGGTATTGTAAAATGCGCTCCTCCATTTTTTCTGCTGCTGATAATTTACCCAGCGAACCAGTGCCCAACAATAAAGTGGTACTGCCCAGTTGTTGTAAGAATTTACGGCGTGAAGAAGAAAGATGTTTTGACATGGGATTAATGTAATAAATATGATAATGTGATAATAATGATGTTTGAAGTTAACATAATCAATTAATAATATAAAAATCTCCGTACAAATGGCCTGGCCGGGCGGGTAATAAATGGGTTTCGTAAGTTTATGATATTAATACGATACAATTGCCGTGTTTCCATTTTCACATTTTCATGTTTCCCATATTTTGAAAAAAAACCTTGCTCCGCAATGTGGGGGCAAGGTTTTTTTCTCAGGTATTTAACTGATGATTTTTAGAATGGTAAGTCGTCAATGGGTTCAGACATTTCCTGGCGGGCAGGAGCGTTGCTGGTTGCTGTTGATGCAGCAGGCGCACTGTAATTACCCTGTGAGGGGGTGGTATTATCGCTACGGTTGCCCAATAACTGTACGCTGGATACGCGCAGGGTTAATGAAGCCGCGGTAGTACCATCATTTTTTGGATAAGTTCTTACCTCCGGTGAACCTTCTACATACACCTGTGTGCCTTTGCGCAGGTAAGGTGCAATGGCCGTTTTGTCGGTCCAGTAAGCGCATTCTACCCAAATGGTTTTGTCTTTTTGGTTTCCTTGTGCATCACGGAATTTTTCCGTGTGTGCCACGTTAAAGTTGATTACGCTTTTACCATTTACTGTGTTGGTAACGCAATCCTTACCAAGGTTGCCGATAGCCTGAAGCTTGATCATAATGTTTAATTTTGCTGCGTACTTAAAATTGTTGAACGGGCAATTTACAGGTTTCTTTAGTGATTTTGACAGCCACTTATTTGTATAGCCCGGGTTGTGCATTATTTGTTAACAGTAATACTGACTTCCGGGCAGTGGTTTCCATGCCAGTTTCCCGCAGCGAACACAGTGGGGCGGCGAACACGGCGCATATACTACGCAGTAAACTCTTTTATATCTGTTGAATGCGACTATTATACAGCACACGGAAAAAATCCTTGTACCCGCTGCTTCGCGGTGTGCGCTGCGTGAAACCATTTTACACAGCGAATATACTATGTGGTAAACTTCATTATATCTGTTGAACGCGGCGAATATACAGCATACGGTAAAAGTCTTTGTGCCTGCTGCTTCACGGTGTGCGCTGCGTGAAACCATTTTAATCCTCCGCTCTGCCCCTTCCTGTGTCAATAATTCTTCCAAAAAACAATGCATTCATCATGAGTTTGGTACCACCCAGCCAGAAAGCACGGAAATTGGGATTATCTGCAATGGAAATAACCCTGCCACTGCCCACTCCGCTTACCAGTACAGCCGCTGAATTTTTTATAGCAGCATAATTCTCTTTGCTGATGTACCCGCTTTGCAATGGTGCATTTGCATAGATGGCCGGATTTCCATAGGGATTTTTGCTTTTTTCCGGAAAAGTTTTGCCCGCTTTAAACAGGTCTATATACGGCTGCTGGTAACCATAAAACAAAGGATGGGTAAGATCAATCCCGGCACGGAATATACCACCGTAATTAAGCTGGGATCCTTCCCGATCATTTTTTGAGGCATAAGGTAATGCAAGACTGCTGTCAATAGCTGATGGTACTTTTTTAAACGTAATATTTGTTATACCATTTTGCGCTGCCCATTGTACCGCATCTTCCAGGCATATCAGGGTGCCGCCATTTTGTACCCAGGCCTTTAATTTTTCTTTATTCAGATCACTGTAACTGCCACTTACAATAACCAGCGTATTGTATTTGCTCAAATCAACCCGGTTAAAAACAGGTATTTCAAGGTGACTAACGGGCATATTAAAACGCTGATCAAGCAGGTGCCATACTTCACCCGCATCTGTGGGCGATACCCCGGTGCCCACCAGCATGGCAACAGATGGCTTAGTGATATTAATAAAGCTTGCACTGCCTAGATCAACCCCGGTAACAGACATTCCTGTACTGAGCGGGTATACATTTACACCATTTTTCTCTGCACTTGATTTAATAAGACTGAATAATTTATCCGCATCTGTTTTTTGCAAAGCAACAGGTACCACAATACTGCCGTAATTAAATTTCTTTTTGCCTGAATCTACCGTTGCTTCAAAAGGACTGGTGGTAACTTTTGCCAGTATGCCATTATCAATTAATTCATACAGCATACGGGGTGCATAAAATTCATTCCATTCAAAAACATAGGCATAGTTTGTTTTACTGCCTTTGATTGTTCCAACGGGCATGCTCACGGTATCAACTTTATTGCCTTTTATACCAGCTGTATATTTTGCAGCATTCAGTTCAGCATACGGCAATCCAAATGCAAGTGGCATTGTCCATGCAGTAATATCATAAAACAGGCTGTCTTTATAAGTGAGTGTTTTATCAAAAATACCGCGCAGCAACCGATACTGCGGCTGGTTAGCGGGTATAATATATGCGCTGCCTTTTTCAAAATTGAAATTGTCTGCACTTATGTTGCTGTTTAATTCAAACACTTCAATTTTATGGCGCAGCAGCATTTCAATAAAGTGATTGGAGCGGGCCTTGTCTGCGGCTTCTCCGATGATCCATGCTTTATTGGCAGCAGCAGCACCTTCCTGCATGGTCATTTTATAAAAATCGCGCTGGTAGTTCAGCAATTCTTTGCGCAATGCAACAGTGGCTTCTAATGTGGAAAGTGTTGTAGTAAACTGGTTGCGGATGGTAAATGGAAAACGCAGAATGCCATTGGATGTTTGTTGTGCGTGTCCCCGTGATGATGCCTGTTCAAACAAAATACCTATACAACCCTGCACATCCGGATAGGTGGAACCTTTCCCATAATAAAAATCATCATAATTTTCTTTCGTAAAATACAAAGAACCTATTTTATCTAAAAACTTTGCATGGAATTCTGCAATCTTAGCAGTCAGTTGCTGATTCTTTTCTGGTGTTAACGGGTTTACCCTTGCCGGCACGCCTGGTTGAAAAAAGAAACTGGCATTACTGCCCTGTTCGTGATGATCAGTAAGAATATTTGGTTTCCATGCCTGGAATTTTTTTAAACGGTTCTGACTTTCTGCGTGTACGCCCGGCAACCAGTCGCGGTTAAGATCAAACCAGTAATGGTTAAACCGCCCGCCCGGCCATACCTCATTAAACTCTCTTGAATTGGGATCGGTGACCAGGTTTTTGCTTCTGTGCTGGTTGACCCAGGTAGAAAAACGTTGCATTCCATCGGGGTTAAAAGACGGATCAAAAAGAATTACTGTATTATCCAGCAGCTCATCTATTTTTTTGCCTTGCGCCGATGCTAAATAATAAGCGCTTAGCAAAGAAGCATTGACGCCGCTGGATTCATTGCCATGAATAGAATGGCCGATCCATATTACTGCCGGCATATTATCCGTATTCAGGGAAGCCGATGCAGCGGGGTCACCCAATTGCAAATGTTGTAGTCTTATCTGTTCTAAATTGTCAAGGTTTTTTTTGGAAGAAAATATAAGTAATAGCTGGGGCCTGGTTTCATAGGTAGTGCCCATTATTTCCAGCTTTACCCTATCGGGGTTTGCAGCCGCAATGGCTTTCATGTAATTTACCAGGCGGTCGTGCGTAACATGCCACTCGCCTACATGGTGACCTATCACCTGCTCTGGTGTTGGTATGGCAGCATTGTATGTAACGTCATTTGGCAGGTAGTAGCT
>JBDSOC010000231.1:0-4742 GCA_039915085.1 Chitinophagaceae bacterium | reverse complement strand
TTGAAGCTACTATACCGCTTGGGCACCGGATGACAACAGCAGAAGAACTGGGCAATACCACTGCTTTTTTATTATCAGATTGTTCAAGTCATACTACCGGCCAGCTGATTCATGTAGATGGTGGTTACGTACACCTTGATCGTGCACTGGCGAATGCTTAAAATGCCTGACCGGGATTTACAGGATTGAAAATATTTTTGGGATTGTTTCAAAACTCTATTGCCTTTATGAAAAAACTTCCTGTCCCCTGGTAAATTGGATGCCGTTAAGGTTTAATCGTTTGCCAGCGCAATAAAAATCTCTTTTTACCTCTGTGAAAACCTCCTGTCCTCTGTGGTAAAATAAAAAAGTTTATGAAATCATTAATCTGCGTAACACCCGGCCAGTTTGAGTATAAGAATATTGCCGAACCGGTTTTGACCAGCGGCAATACCCTCCTGCGTATAAAGCGTATAGGCATCTGCGGTACCGACCTCCATGCTTTTGAGGGCACACAACCTTTTTTCAGCTATCCCCGGATACTGGGCCATGAACTAGCCGCTGATATAGCAGAAACAGACAATAAAAGTTTTTCGAAAAACGAAGTGGTCACTTTCATTCCTTATTTTAATTGCGGTATTTGTATTGCCTGCCGTATGGGGAAACCCAATTGCTGCACCAGCCTGCAGGTGAGTGGTGTTCATACAGACGGTGGCATGGTAGAATATTTATCAGTACCTTCTTATTCGCTGGTACACGGAGATGGCCTGAGTTATGATGAGCTTGCATTGGTAGAACCATTGGCAATAGGAGCGCATGGTGTAAGAAGGGCAGGCATCGCTGAAGGAGAATATGTGCTGGTAGTGGGCGCAGGCCCAATCGGATTGGGTACCATGGAGTTTGCGCGCATTGCAGGTGGTAACGTAATTGCCATGGATATTAATGAGGGCCGGTTAAATTTTTGTAAAGAAAAGTTACAGGTAACCGATACTGTCAACCCGGTATCTGAAGACGCCATGAAAAAATTGAAAGCCATCACCAACGGCGATATGCCCACCGTTATTATAGACGCCACTGGAAATCTAAAGGCTATTAATAATGCGTTTCAGTATTTAGCGCATGGTGGCCGTTATGTATTGGTTGGTTTGCAAAAAGGCGATATCAGCTTTAGTCATCCTGAATTTCATAAGCGTGAAGCAACGCTGATGAGTAGCCGCAATGCTACCCGCGCTGATTTTGAACATGTAATAGCCAGCATGAAACGTGGCTTTGTAAATCCAACTAATTATATCACACACCGCGTATCATTTAACCAGGTAAAAGATGAATTCAGCAATTGGTTAAATCCTGCCAATGGCGTTATTAAAGCGATGGTGGAGATGCATGAATAATTCTAAGAGGAGGATGGCGGGGTGGGTCGCCCTTTAATAAAAAGCATTTCGCATTATCATGAATAAGGGCGGCTCACCTTAATTTAGGGTGAGCCGCCCTGTAGTTTCCTTAAATTTCTTGTGTTAAACTAAACATCCATTTGAATAAAATCATATCCATTAACCCATCATTTCCCCGCCCCGGGTAAGTGTGCGGAGGGGTTTATGGCTTAGGACTATAATAACTCGCTTTCCAAAGTTCATAACGTTTAAACTGGGTCTCCAGTCGTTTTTGAAAATCACCAAAATCTTTTTTTGATTTCGGGCTCCACAATACTTCACTTAAAGCTGTTAAACGGGGAAAAACCATATATTCACATTTTGCCGGATTGTCAATATATTCTGTCCATAAATTACCTTGTCCGCCCAATATATGTTTGCCTTGTTCCTGCGTAAGTTCTGCTGGTACAGGGTCGTAACTATATACTTTTTCCAATGGCAGAAAACCTCCTATTACCAATGAATCTTCTTTTTTTGTCTGCGAGTAGTCAAAATAAACATAGGTGGTAGGCGTCATAATTACATCATGGTTTTGTTTGGCCGCATCAATACCACCTTGCTCACCGCGCCAGCTCATAACCGTGGCATTGGGCGCCAGGCCACCTTCCAGTATCTCATCCCATCCTATGATTGATTTGCCTTTGCTGTTAATATACTTTTCCATGCGACCTATAAAATAACTTTGCAGGCCGTGCTCATCCTTCAATCCTTTTTCTTTTATCAGTGCCTGGCAAAAAGCAGATGCTTTCCACGCATCTTTAGGGCACTCATCCCCGCCGATATGAATGTATTTTGCAGGAAACAATGGTACAATTTCATCTATCACATCCTGTAAAAATTTAAACGTGTATTCACTGGGGCAGTATACATCACTATAAACACCCCATGATTCCTGCACTATTTTCGGATTTCCTTTTGCCTGCTGTTCTTTTCCGCCTGCAGAGATCATGTTTTTTGGAATAACAGTAGCAGAATCAGGAAAGCAACTTAACTGTGGGTAAGCTGCAATGGCGGCTCCACTATGGCCAGGCAATTCTATTTCAGGTATTACAGTTATATAACGCGCAGCTGCATATTTTACTACGTCCCTGATTTGCTCCTGCGTATAAAAACCACCATATTTTTCATTATCATTTGATGTGCCGGGATAGTGACCAACGATAGTGCCGTTTCTGTATCCACCAATCTCAGTAAGCTTCGGGTATTTTTTTATTTCAATGCGCCAGCCCTGGTCTTCTGTTAAATGCCAGTGGAAATAATTCATTTTGTGCAGCGCTAAATAGTCAATGTATTTTTTTACAAAATCAACCGGAAAAAAATGCCGGCCAACGTCCAGCATGGCGCCACGATAGCCAAAACGGGGATAATCTTTTATTGAAACATAAGGGATAGTCAGTTTGGGTATTTGAGCGGTCATGGGAACGGGCAATAATTGTATCAATGTTTGTATACCATAAAATGTTCCGTTTTCATTATCGCCTGCAATATAAACACCACTATTATTGACGGTTAGTGTGTAAGCACCTGCAACGGCAGATTCCATTTTTTCATAGTTCAGTCTGATCACATTTTTGGAAGCCGCTTTTTTTACCACTTTTAATGTAACCTTATAAAAGCGCTGCAGGTAATCGTTCAAAAAATTAGCTGAGTTTTCAAGCCCGCTTCCTTCCAGCACAATTTGAGTAGCAGGTGTAACCGTAAAACTGGCCATAATTTTTGGCTGTTTCATCTCTGCGGGCTGTGGAATTATATTAATGGTTTGCGCATGACTTATAGCGGCAATACCAAATAATAATACAATAAACGTTTTTTTCATGCTCCTGAATTTAAATGGTGCTTTTTTTGTTAAGCTCTTTAATAATGATGGCTAAGATAGTGAAACAATGACTTGTAACTTCATGCAAACGTTTGCTAAAGAAGTATTCAGTATTGAGACTTATGTATGGCTTCCTGCCAACCAGGATTTAATACAAGATACCGGAACATAAAATTCTTTATATGATCGAAGGCCAGGTGTCTCCATACTATATACTGAATACCAGGTATTACTTCAGCACCGGCAATATAATTCCTGAACTATTCGCTGCATTATGTAATATCCGTATAGTGGCTTTTTGAAAATCTGCATCTGTAGCGGTATAAATATTTATAAATTTTTGCGGATTCCGATCTGCAACCGGGAACCAGCTGCTTTGCACCTGTATCATTATTTTATGGCCTTTTAAAAATGTATGCGCCACATCGGGCAGATCAAATTTTACCCTTTCTGTTTTATTGGGCTTAAAAGCCTCCGGTTTGGCAAAACTGTTCCTGTAGCGGCCACGCATAATTTCTCCGCGTACCAGCAGTTCGTACCCACCCATTGGATAATCGCCGCCTGCTGATCGTCTCTGTTGTAATTGTGCATCGGAATATTTAAAATCATCGGGGAATACATCAATAACCTTTATAACGAAATCTGCATCCGTGCTGGAAATGCTTGTAAGTAAATCAGCTGTTACTACGCCACCAATTGTTACATCTTTATCCAAAGCTTCTGTTGTAAAACTCAGTACATCCGGGCGGCGTGCAGCAAAACGCTGATCGTCTGTCATGTATTCTCTTGTTCTGGAAAAATGTACATCTTCGGTATAGGGTACAGGATGCGCAGGATCACTGATGTATTCACTGAATCCACCATTGGTAACCGGTTTATCCCATCCAAGTTTGCCATTGGGCTGCAGGTACAAAAGTCTATCCTGTTTTTCTGCAGGCGGCCATTGCGCGTAGTTGTGCCATTTGTTTTCACCACTAAAAAAAATAGTGGCTTCCGCCTGTTTGGATATATCGCCTTCACCTTTTAAATAATAATTAAAAAAAGGAATTTCAATATTGTTCTGGTACCAGAATGAAGTGTTGTCTCCAAAACGGAGATTGCCCAAATGTGTACCATCTGTGGAAGCCCACTGGCCGTGGTACCATGGTCCCATCACCAGTTTATTAAAATGTGTTGCAGGGTTTTTCTTTTCGATGGCTTTGTAAAGGTTCCATGCACCAAAGCAATCTTCCGCATCAAATAAACCACCCACTACCATTATTGCGGGCTTAACATCAGTTACAAAATTGCGCGGGTTGCGGGCCTGCCACCATTCATCATAATCAGGATGAGCATACAGGTCGTTAAAAAATTTCAGGCTATCACCCGCCAGTTTTCTAAAATTACTTAATGCGCCAATGTTGAGATAAGTAGTATAATTGTCAGATTCAGGGATTTTCAATGTTGACACGGGTCCAACTGTAGTAGGCTTTGGCCGTGGATAACCAAATCCCCCTGCATAAAAACTAAATGCATCC
>JBDSOC010000228.1:0-19039 GCA_039915085.1 Chitinophagaceae bacterium | reverse complement strand
GTAATTAACATCCTGTGTATTGGGTAGTTCATAACGCGGACTGATACAGCTCATGTGGGTTTCTGTTGCAAGAAAAATTTTTTTGAACACAATTTCATTTTGAAATATTGAAAATCCGATAGAAGATTTTAAATTTCCTGCCAGGGAGATTTGTATTTCGTATTTTTTTAATCCTCCCAAATCAGTTGTTGTAAGTTTCCCTTTTCCTTTATAAAGTTGGTTCAATTTTTTTGTAATCTCATCCGCTGATACATCCCTGTTATAAAATTCATTAAGAAACGCAATCAGTTTTTTATCTGCCCTGATTTTATTTTCGGTGGTTTGCATTGACGATTCAAAAGCCTTGCAGTCCGTCTTTAGTGCCGCTTTTGCTTTGTCAATTTCCAGCTGATTGTGTTGAAGCCGGCCTTGCCCGGATGAGGGTTTGTGGCAAAACAATAAGATAAGCGAGCATGCGCTAAAAAATAATTTACTCATAAAATTTGTAAATGAATCGAATAAATGTTGCGTTATTTCCGCTGGCGGTCACGTTCCACAAATATATTAGCTGTTATTTCTTAAACCGTTCGCTCACCACCAGTTCTTTACTGCCCGCTGCATACGTATAAAATCCTTCTCCGGTCTTTACACCCAGCTTACCGGCAGTTACCATGTTTACCAATAAAGGACAGGGTGCATATTTGGGATTGCCGAATCCATCGTGCAGTACCTGCATGATGAAAAGACAAACATCCATGCCGATAAAATCAGCCAATTGTAAAGGCCCCATGGGATGAGCCATTCCCAATTTCATAACAGTATCAATTTCCTGCACGCCCGCTACACCTTCATACAAACTATAAATCGCTTCATTGATCATAGGCATTAAAATCCGGTTGGCAATAAACCCGGGATAATCATTAACCACGCAGGGTGTTTTAGCTAACTGGCTGGTAAGTGCAACAATGCTATCCGTTACATCTTTGCTGGTAGCGTAACCATTTATGATCTCAACCAATTTCATCAACGGAACAGGATTCATGAAATGCATGCCAATAACAGACCCTGGCCTTTTAGTAACAGCAGCAATTTTTGTAATGGAAATAGAGGAAGTATTGGTAGCCAGTATTGCGCCGGCAGGTGCTGCTGCATCTATTTGTTTGAATATATTTAGTTTAATATCAATATTTTCTGTGGCAGCTTCTATTATTAATTGCGCTTCTTTTACACCTTCTGCAATTGTTGTAACAGTATGAAGATTTTTCAATGCAGACTGTTTTATAGCCTCTGTAATGATTGCCTTGCTTAATTGACGGTCAAGATTTTTTGTAATAGTGCCGGTGGCTTTATCTAATTGTTCCTGTGAAACATCAATGAGATTTACTGTAAAACCATGCTGGGCAAATACATGTGCTATGCCATTGCCCATTGTGCCTGCGCCGATGACTGCAATTGTTTTAATTGTTTGGACCATGATGAAAAATGTATGATTTCTGATGTGATGATATTTGCCGGATGAATCCCCGCCAGCATAATCTTTCGGGCTGGCATCCGGAAACCAAGCCCAGTAAGAAATCATCCTGTGAACCTTTATCCTCCCAATCCCAAAAAATCTATTAATTGTGGTTCAGACAGGGATTTATTTATTTTTAAAATCGCCCCGTTTCCAGGCTTGTATAAAATCGGCCCAGGCCAATGGATTCAGCAGACCAATAGGCGGCGTTTGGCCCTGGTAATAATATTTTTTAGCACCCTGCGCCAGCGCGTAGTTGGCGGATTCGCGGCCATCCCTTGGCATCGAACGCATTAAGGCCTGCCGGGTGGCTGCATCATTATTTTTGCGGGCTATTTCCAGGTTGTCCGCAGGTATATCTGTATTTACAAAATCACGTTCAAACTGCTCCCGCGTGGGACGTGGTTTAATAATAGTAGCAGGCAGGTAAACCGTATCGTTTACCATTAATTGAATCATGCTTTGCTGATTACCTTCTAAATTTTTGGGTATTTCAACCAATTTTGGTTTATAGCCAATACTGGTAAATTCAACTTTATCACCTTTCAGTACTACAATAGAAAAAACACCCTGCTCATTACTCATGGTACCACGGTTCTGGCCTTTTACTATCACACTTACCGAAGGAATGCCTTTTAAACTATCGGCCGTCATTACAACACCATATAGTTGTACCACAGAATCTTTTAGCTGCGTAAACTGCGCCTGCGATTTGCATACAATCGCAGTAGCAAACAAAGTAAAAAGTAGCAATCTTTTCATCCGTAGTATTTTATTTTTAACGGCAGGCGGTTTATACAGGTATAAACTTTATTCCCGCCCTGCCCCTTACATAATTAATTTATTTTTAATCAACTGCAACATCTGCAAGACAATTAATTAAACCAGCCCACGCACGCTTCAAAGATAATTACTTCATTTTTTAGAAATACAACAAATTGCCCCCGCTATTGGTTAATTTTGCGGCAAAATAGTTTTTTAACATAACATTTTTATTGACAATGGAGCAGGAACAAATACTGAGTGCTTTAAGCAGTGTGCAGGAACCCGATTTAGGCAAAGACCTGGTAACGCTTAACATGGTAAAAGACATTGTTATTGATGGTAATCATGTTTCCTTTACTGTGGTATTAACTACGCCTGCCTGTCCCATGAAGGATATGATGCGTATGGCTTGTGAAAATGCCATTAAACTGCTGGTTAACAAAGAAGCAATTATTAAAGTAAATTTTACTTCCAATACTTCTACCAACCGCAAAGATGCAGCAAGTCAGGTGTTGCCGAAAGTAAAAAACATTATTGCCGTAATGAGTGGCAAAGGCGGCGTAGGTAAAAGTACAGTGGCAGCCAACCTGGCCCTTGCGCTGGCACAGGGCAATGCCAAAGTTGGTTTAATGGATGCAGATATTTATGGACCCAGTGTACCTATCATGTTTGGTGTACGCGGAGAACGGCCCATGATGATGGATATGGGCGCCAATGAAAAAGGAAAAATTGTTCCGCTTGAAAAATATGGTATCAAATTAATGAGCATTGGTTTACTGGTAGATGAAAAAAGTGCCGTAGTATGGCGTGGCCCCATGGCAAGCAGTGCCATCCGCCAGTTTGTAACAGATGTTTTTTGGGATGAACTTGATTACCTGGTCATTGATATGCCACCCGGAACGGGAGATATACACTTAACGGTGTTACAAACAATACCTGTAACGGGCGCTATTATAGTTACTACGCCGCAGGATGTAGCACTGGCCGATGCAAAAAAAGGCATTGCTATGTTTGGACAGGCACAATTGCGTGTACCTATCATTGGCCTCATTGAAAACATGAGTTATTTTACCCCTGCCGAACTGCCCGGTAATAAATATTATATTTTTGGAAAAAATGGTGGTAAAAAATTAGCCGAAGAATATGATCTTCCGTTGCTGGGACAAATACCCCTGGTACAAAATATCCGCGAAGGAGGAGATGCAGGCATACCCGTTATGATGAGCGATGATACCATCACAAAAAATGCCTTCACTTCATTTGCCGCTCAAACAGTAAGAAGTATATCTATGCTGAACGCGCATATAGAAACTGCAAAAGTAGCAGAAGTAGTCGCATAAAGTTATAAGTAATAAGTTATACGTAATAAGCCAGTAATTCAGCAATGATACAGCATCTTATAAATTAACTTACTACTTACTACTTACCACTTACCACTTACTACTTACAACTTATCACTTACAACTTAAAACAGTTCCTGATGTACAACCTCCCCTACTTTAAAGAAAAAGACATTGCTGTTGTAAAGCAATTCATGAAAGCAAATCCTTTTGCAATTATCACTGGTTGTGATGTAAACAATCAACCCGTTGCAACACAGGTTCCTTTATTACTGGAAGAAAGAAATGAGAAATTATTTCTGCTGGGGCACGTTCAGCGTAAAACAGATCATCAGCTTGCACTTGAACAGAACCCGCATATGCTGGCTGTTTTTACCGGGCCGCATACTTATGTGAGCGCCAGCTGGTATAGCAATCCGCAAACCGCCTCTACCTGGAACTATATTTCTGTGCATGCAAAGGGCGTAGTAAAATTTTTAGATGATGCTGCACTTCTTAGCATATTGTCCCGCACAACTGCTCTTTTTGAGAATGATACACACTCCCCTGCCCTTGTAGAAAAAATGCCGGAGGAATATGTAAGCAAGATGATGAAAGCCATTGTGGCTTTTGAAATGGAAGTTACCCAGCTTGACAATGTTTTTAAGCTGAGCCAGAACCGCGACAAAGAAAATTTTGCTGTTATTGCAGATAAATTAAAAGCGCAGGGCGGTCAGCCTGCTGATATTGCGCATGAGATGGAGAAACGTGGATCACAATTATTTAATGAAAATAAAAGCTAATAAATTAGAATTTAGCAGCGATTTTACTAATTACCCTGATGAGCAATAAAAGAGAAATAGCGGAACTGGTACTTGCAATCGTATTTATAGCGGGCTGTCATACTGTAAAACTGGCTACCATGAATTTACCTGCGTTTGATACAGAGGCCCATCGCGGTGGCCGCGGCCTGATGCCCGAAAACACAATACCTGCAATGCTGAACGGCCTTTCGCTGGGCGTTACTACGCTGGAGATGGATGCTGTAATAACAAAAGACGGACAGGTGATACTTTCTCATGAACCCTTCTTCAATCATGAAATAACCACCAAACCCGATGGCAGTTTTATTGAAGAGAAGGAAGAGAAAAAATACAATGTCTATACGATGACCTATGCTGAAACCCGGCAATTTGATGTGGGCGCCAGGCCGCATCCGCGTTTTCCGCAGCAGCAAAAAATAAAAGTTTCAAAACCTTTATTAAGCGAAGTAATAGACAGCGCAGAAGCATTCGCTGCATCAAAACACCTGGTACTGCCTTTTTATAATATTGAAACCAAAACACAACCGCTTACAGACAATATTTATCATCCGGCCCCGGAAGCATTTGTATCCTTACTGATGAAAGTAATTATGGAAAAGAAGATTAGCGACAGGGTTATTATTCAATCTTTTGATCCGCGCACCCTGCAAATCATTCACAGTAAATTTCCCAATATAAAAACAGCTTTGCTGATTGAAGATTTCGATAAACGTTCGCTGGATGATCAATTAAAGCAATTGGGCTTTACACCCACTATTTACAGTCCTGCTTATAAATTAGTCAATGAAACATTACTCCAGGCCTGCCATCAAAAAAGAATGAAAGTAATCGCCTGGACAGTTAATGATAAAAATGAAATTATACGCCTGAGACAATTGGGTGCAGATGGCATTATCACTGATTATCCAAACCTGTTTTAATCTTTACCTGATCCTTCGAATCATTTATTGTTTTGTTGAACGCATAAAAAAACAGCATGCCTTGGGTATCTGTCCCGGAGCATGCTGTTAATGTATAACGGTGGCTTAATTATCTCTTTTATGTCTTTCGCCACCGGGGCGGGCTGTTGGCCTGGCCTGATTATTATTAGGTTGTCTTACTGGTCTTGCAACAGGTGCGGGCCTGTTATTGGATGGCTGTTGTTGCACAGGTCTTAGAACCGGTCTTGTAACAGGGCGGTTATTATCCGGCTGTGTTATTGGCCTCGTTATGGGTCGCGTCACAGGCGGACGGTTGTTATCTGCTGGCGGCGTTACAGGCCTCGTTATTGGCCTCGTAACAGGGCGGTTACCATTATTATCAGCAGGTCTGCCGGGACGGTTGTTGTCTGCGGGTGGTGTTACCGGTTGTATTACCGGTCTTGTCACCGGGCGATTGTCTCCTGGTGTTGTAATGGGCCTTGTTACAGGACGGTTACCATTGTTATCACCAGGTCTGCCGGGCCTGTTATCATCACCCGGCCGTGTAACAGGTCTTGTTACAGGACGGTCGCCATTTCCCGGGGTAGTAATTGGCCTGGTAATGGGCCGGTTACCGTTGTTATCACCAGGTCTGCCCGGACGGCTGTTATTGTCGCCTGGTGTTGGCCTTGTAATTGGACGATTGCCATTATTATCTCCTGGTCTGCCCGGACGATTGTTATTATCACCGCCTGGTCTGCCAATTGGCCTTGTTACCGGCCGTTGTATATTATCCCTTGTTACAGCAACATCCCTTCTTCTGTCGTAAATATTAATGGGTCGCTGCGGTCTTGGTTGTGGCCTGTTCCAGTTAGCAGGACGGTTATAAGTAATATTGGGCCGCATAACCGGCCTGTTATTCATTGGCCTGTTGCCATAGTAACCACCGTTCCACCCCCATGGACGATAAGGAGGACGGTACCTTGGCGGGCCAAACCATCCGCAACCCCATACATGCTGGTTGCGGTAGCGGTACCATGGATTATTAAACCCAAGACCAAAACTGATGCTCCAGCCAACCCATGGATTGTAATGCATGCCAAAACCCCATGTATACGGACGCGGCCAGTAACGCCTTCCATACCATGGACGGTAACGCCAGCCCGTTCCCCATACTACATTGCGCCTGGAAATATAATTACCCATATACCCGGGTGTATATCCCACATATACATACTGCGGCGTGGTTTGATAAACATATACATACCGTGAATTATAAGCGCTGTTACTTACCGGAATTTTTTCTACATCAGACGGACGTTCATTGGCAACCTGCCACGGACCATTGGCATTACCACTGATAAACCAGATACCGTTTTCAAGTGCATAATACTGGTTATTGGGTGCCAGCATTACGGTAAGGCTGCTGTTTTCTGCAAGTGCTAAATTGGTACCTTCTATAGCTACAAATTTAGGATCACCATCGTAGGTAACTTCACAGCTTGCTGAACTGCGGTCAACCTTTGCCGTTTGAGGTACCCGGGCATCAATCATGGCTGCATTAGCTTCATCTGTGCCTGCTACACTTGCCAGTACGCCATCTTTTTCCGAACCTGCCGGAATATTTGCAAATGCAGCAGGTAAAGCATCGGGCTCTATATACTGCCAGGGGCCGTTTAGAGTAGCGCTGCTGTACCATCTGCCTGCAATAAGAATATAATTCTTCTGGCTTTCCACATCTTTAAATATTTCATCCAGCGAATTGTTTACATATAAAAGTGTGGATCCTTCTACGGCCTGGTAAGTGGGCGCACCTTCTGTTTGAATAAGTTCAGCAGGTTCTGTGGTTACCAGTATATCAGTAGTAGAAGTAAATTTGGTTTCGTCTTTTTGCGCAGTATCTTTTTTTTCTTCTTCCTTCATTATTGCATCAATCGCTTTTATTTTAGAAGGAAGGCTTTTTACATTTGCCCAACCGTTTTTAACTCCTGGCGAACTATACCAAAAACTCCCGCCGTACAAATAATATTTTTTGTCATCGGGGTTTTTAACAATAAGATAAGGTGAGTTTACCACTCTTGTCATTTTAAGATCATCATCCTGCTGCTCAACCGGCTCACCATCCAGTACAATCAAAGTAGTTGGTCTGCTACGGTAAAGAATCTGCGGTGGATCATTTTTTAAGCCGGTACCTGATTCCTCCTTTTCTTCATTCACCAATGACTGAAGCCGGCTTACTTCAAATTGTATATTCATTCCCGGCATTTCCTTTTCTATCGCATTTTGCAAAGTGGTTTTACTGGCTTCATCATTGTCAGCAAATTTGGATTGTGCCAGGGTTACTTGTTTTATAGTTGCGATACGACTATCCGCTTCCAGTGTTGCATTGAACCACATAACACCAAAAACAGGTTCATCGCCTGTTTTTTTTATGATGGATACTGCCGCACGTGCATACATGCTGTTACGAGAATATTTCTCTGGCTGGGGTTCATAGACGGTAATCCTGCTGCCATCAGATGCAGGTATTTCTTTTGGCCATGTGCTTTGCGCGGCACCCTGCAAATGCACCAGTTGCAAAACAAAAACCACAAACACTATCTTCTGTAGTCTGAATAGAGATGACATTATGATTGTTTTTAAAAAAAATAATAAACCCTGGTGCAATTTAATCCGAACATGCCCAAAACACGGTATTTATTTTACCAGCTCCGGCTATTGTTTCTCCCTTAAAATTGACACAATATCCGGTGTAAAAAAAAACCAGGTGATTTAGGAATATTCTGATGGGCAGACAATATGATTAAACGAAGATTAAAAAATGATTAAAGCAGAAATGGAAGATGGTGCCGTAGCTGTAAATCAGTTTTAAAAATGCAGGAAGCATTCTGTTAAATCAATAATTTTCAATTAACCGGGAATAGAAATAATATTGATGATTAAAGTGCTATAGCTAACACCTTGTAACTGATAACTGCATCCAATAAAAAAGGGACACTTTTTAAAACATCCCCGAAAACTATCCCTTGCTGGTTACTGTAAAACTATTTTTTTGGTGTAGTCTTTATTACCTGCAGCACTGATGCTGAGAAAATATTCACCTGACGTCATATTTGCGGTTCTGTTTATTATGATTGTTTGCTGGCCACTCTGCACAACCTGTTTATTATTATACACCGGAAATCCACTTGCATTAAAAAGTGTAATGCTGATGTTTTCCCCGGCAGCTCCTTTGTACTCAATTACCAGTCGATCTTTTACAGGTACCGGATACGCGTTTACAGCGCTGTTACCGGTAAGATTAACAGCAATAACCTGCGAGTAGCCTATTTTACCATCAAGCCATGTTTGTTTAAGCCTGTAATAGTTTTTCCCGGCCGAAGCCTGTTTATCTGTAAATGCATAACGGCTGATAACAGTACCTGCGTTACGGCTAATTACCCAGCCGATGGGAGAAAAGTTTACTGCATCATTACTGCGTTCAATTGAAAAACCCGCATTACTGTATTCTGTAACTGTTGTCCATTCAAGCAGGCTGGTATTGCTTTGTGCAGTGGCAGTAAATCCTGTAACTGAAACAGGAAACAAACCTGCAGAAGAACTGGCACCCATTACCTGCATTTCCCATATAGAATACCCGTTACTGGTAGCCCGGTGTATACCCTGCATACGTACGTAACGGGCAACAGTACCTCCTTTCATTGTAATGGTATCGGTACCAGCAATACTGTTATTGGTTAATACATGATTTCTTACCCGTATACTATCAATGTATAAGTCTGTAAATGTGCCGTTGTTTGAAAATAAAATGTCAAAATCTTTTCCATAAGATTTTTCCCAGGTCAATATTATAGTATTAATAAGGTAAGCTTTACCCATATCAACAGATAACCATTGGTTATCGTTATAACCGCTGGAAAAGCGGGTATTGAGTTTACCATCAATGGCATACATGGCCGCATGTGTTGCGTCATCTGATGAAGATGCGGTAGCTGTTTTACCCAGCGATACATTGGAATACAAAGCTTGCGATACATTAGCACCAGAAGCCTGACCATTTGCAGTAAACTGCATAAAACAGGCAATAAGTAAAAGTGCGGATAATGGGTTGCGGGTTATTGTTGTTTTCATTGGGATAATTTAGCCTGTCCATAGCTTTCAATTGCAATGCCAATTTATAGTACCCTGCTTTTCAACTGGCTGCAACTGCCTGGCTCCTAAATACTTCCCGCCGGGGGAAAATAATTCCGAAAATAATAAACCCATTCCGGGACTTTGCGTATAACCACATTTATACCATAGAAAAGATCAGGATGTAAGCACGGAATAATACGCCGCAGTTTTGCGATCTGCTAAACAAGAAAAAATAGATTCTATGATACTGCAATGCTTGAGTAAGATAGTTTAGTGCAGTGATTCTTTTAGTGAAAGCAATTGTATCTGCATACATTATTTTAAAACGCTGATGTAAACCTTTAACATGTTTGCGCAGTTGATAACCCTATAAAAAAATTAATGCGCATACACGATGATAAGGCCTTACAACAAAAATCCCGGCATAACTGCCAGGATTTTTTTATTTGGTTTTCATAGGAATTTATTTCTTGATCTCCCTTGTGAACTGCAGCATCCATTCATACATATTCTTTCCATCACATTCTTTGGTAGCAGGATTGGTCGCCTTGCTCCAGGCATCATGTCCACCGCTTGCCCATATTGTTTTTTTGGCTGTTATTGCAGGCTTGAATGAATTTATGTTATCTACATTGCTGACGGTTGTATTAACACCTACTGTACCATCATCATTGTTATGGAAAGCCCAAACCGGGAGGTTGGCTTTTGCTATATTGCCCATCTGATCTTTAGAAGGCCATGAAGCACCACAGATAGGTACAACAGCTGCCACGCGGCCGGCATAAGCAACTGCATAATCCCAGGTATTACCGCCGCCCATGCTCAGGCCGGCAACATATATTCTTGATTCATCTACACGGTAATTAGCCACAGCATAATCAATCATGGCATTTACATCTGCTGCCTGCGGCCACTCTTTAAACTGGGGATTGATAATAAGGAATGAATAATTTGCGCCGTTTACAGTAAACTGTGCCGGAAAAGTATGCTGGCTTAATAATCTGGGAACTGCGTTTGACAGCACGCGTGATAAATCTGTGGAGCCATTTCCAAGTTCTCCTACACCATGCAGAAAAATAAGGAGCGGATATTTTTTTGTGGTAGAGTCATAGCGGGCCGGTAAAGCCCTATAGAAACCGCCAATCCTTGCACCTACATTTACATTAACCGCTGTTTGAACCGCTGGTGCCGTTTCTGGCTGGTTGTCTGCAAGTGCAGCTGTAGAAATATTGTCTTTTTTACAACCAGCTAAAATAATAGCGGCTGTACATAGCGAAAGGGTAAACCGGGTAATAGTTTTCATGGGTAATGGATTTTGATTACAACGGATTATAAAACTTATTATTTCCTGCAGTTGTGCCAGATGTTTGCCAAATAGTGCTTTTACACCAGGTGTTACGTGTTTTTTCCATGTAAAACCTTCGTATAATACCTAAAATAAAATAGCATGAGAGCGTTTTCAAGCACCGTACAGGGCCGGAAGGCTTTATCAGCAAAAAGTACTACGCGGGATTGCTCATCATTTATTTCAGGCTGGAGTATATTATTCTTTGTTTTTTAATTGCTGCATTAAGTGCAGGCGGGGGCCAAAAGCCGGTTTACACCCTGGCTTCTTCTTCTTTACCTTCTTTTGATTCGTCTTTAATTTTTACCAGCACTTTGTCTATACGCTGTGCATCCATATCTATGATCTCAAAATCAAAAATGCGCCAGGTAAGTTTCTCGCCGGTGTGCGGGATGTGTTCCAGTTCATGCAGTATAAAACCAGCGAACGTATCAAAATCGTGTTCACCTTCATTCATCCATTCTGTTTTTTCAAAATGGGTAAGAAAATCATAGAAGGGTACTTGTCCGTCTACCAGGAAGGAACCGTCTTCGCGCTTTATAATTTCGTAGTCGGGCATATTGGGTTCAGGTATGTCTCCCACAATAGCTTCTAAAATATCATTCAGTGTAATAAGGCCCAGCATACTGCCGTATTCGTCTACCACAAAACAGCAATGCGCCCGTAATTCTTTAAATTTTTCAAGTACCTGGTATGCGCTGTTATTTTCGGGCACAAACAAAGCCGGTTTCATAATGTCTTTGAAAGGCGTATCATCGCTGGTTACATACAAATCTTTGATGGAAACAATGCCTTTGATATTATCAATATCTCCATCGCAAATCGGGTAGACTGAATGTGGTTCTTTGTCTATTTTATCCCTGATGGCGTCTTCATTATCATTTAGCTCAAACCAGGTAATATCACTACGGTGCGTCATGAGCGAAGTAATATTGCGGTCGCCCAAATGAAAAACACGTTCTATAATTTCCTGTTCGGCTTCGTCAATAGCGCCCTGCGTTGTTCCTTCGCTGATAATGGCTTTGATCTCATCTTCCGTTACCGACTCATCTTTGGCACCGTTTAAATTAAATATCTTAAAAAATACATTGCTGGTTTTATTCAGCACCCAAACAATCGGATGTGTAAGCCTGGAAAAAAATATCATGGGCCGTGCTACCAGGCGGGCTAACTTTTCCGCTTTCTGCAGGCCCAGCCGCTTGGGAATTAATTCACCAAAAATAATAGAAAGAAAAGTTACGATGATAACGATAATGGTAGTGGAAACAGGTGCAGCATAGGGCCGGAAGGCATCAACTTTTTCTACTACCGGTTTCAGGTAAACGCCAAACCGTTCACCTGAATACACACCCGTTAAAATAGCAATCAGTGTAATACCTATTTGCGCGGCAGACAAAAACAAGTTAGGGTTATTGGCCAGATTTAGCGCCACTCTTGCAAGCGCGTCACCTTTTTGAGCCATGTTTTCAAGTCTTGATTTTCTTGCTGATACCAGCGCTATCTCAGACATTACAAATAATCCATTCAAAAAAATAAGGGCAAGAAGTATAAAAACATCTGTCATCAGGCTCTTTTATTTTGTAAACTAATTAATCCTGCGTAATTATTAAAAAATAACGCAATAATATAACCCAGCAGGCATCCCAGCAGACCTCCGCTTATTACGTCCAGCGGGTAATGCACACCTACATATACCTGCGAAAAACAAATAATGGCAGCCCAAACAAAAAAAAGTCTGATCCAGGGCGAAGTGCTGGCCCGCAGGGTAACAACAATAAACATTGCAAGGCCAAAATGGTTCGTAGCATGAGATGAGGTAAAGCTGGAGCTTTGCGGGCAGTAATTGGCCAGTATTCTTATATGATCGGCTAAATCGGGGTTTTGACAGGGCCTTAACCTGAAAATATGCTCTTTTATAAGACGGCTGCTTACCAAATCGCAGGCTGCTGCCGTACAAACAGTAAATAAAATCCATAGCCAGCCGCGTTTGCCAAAATTAACCAAGGCAAAAACCAGCAGGAACAAGTACAGGGGTATCCAGATATTTTGCTCACGCAAAAAGGGCATAGTAGTATCAAAAAAACTGTTGGCCATACGATTGTTAACAAAGAAGAATAACTTCTTGTCAACAGCATCAATACCAGTAAACCACCCCGGGACTGTTTGTAAAAAAAACATGCTGCAAAAGTAATCAGTAAAGTTGAGTGTTGATTTTAAAGTATTTTGCAGCAGATTTCATTTAATATGCAAAGGATTCCCCGTCTCATCCGCTGGATTATTTCTGTAGCGCTGTTGTTTTTTATACTGATGTTTATACTGAGGGTGGTAACCTGTATTTATTTTGCCCCTCCTGGTTTACATGCTGCAGATGCGATCAAATCATTCTGGCTGGGCTTTCGTTTTGATGCGCGCGAAGTAGGTGTGGTTTGCCTGCTGCTTTTGATTTTTGGATCCATCCCGGTGCTGCATCCGTTCACCACCAAAGCAGGTAAAACAGTTACATTTTTGATTTTAATTATTTTTACCATTGCCTTGATTGTATTGTATGTTTTTGATTTTTTACATTTCCGTTACCTGTTGCAACGTCTCAATGCCAGTGCGTTAAGTTTTTTGCAGGATGCCAAAATTTCCGCTGCTATGGCCTGGCAAACGTATCCTGTTGTCAGAATTTTACTGGGCATGCTGCTGGGGACAATGTTTTTATCCTGGATACTACGCCGGCTGTACGAAAAAACAGCCCGCACTGTTTATACAGGTAACAGATCAAAACGCGTAGTACTCGGCATACTTGTTTTTTTATTTTGTGCATTGGGTATTTTTGGAAGAATAGGACAATACCCGCTACGCTGGAGCGATGCTTTTGATTTGGGCAGCGATTTCCAGGCCAATCTTGCGCTGAATCCCTTCCAGTCTTTTTTTAGCTCTTTAAGCTTCAGATCTTCTTCTTATAATATTGCCAGGGTAAAAAAGAATTATCCTTTGATAGCGAATTATCTTGGTGTACTAAAGCCCGATGATTCGCTGCTCAGCTATGAAAGAAGCGTTGTAATCCCAAAAACGGATACAATTTTTCAGCAACCAAATATTGTAATGGTTATCTGCGAATCATTCAGCGCATATAAAAGTTCCATGTGGGGTAATCCGCTTAATACAACGCCCTATTTTAATGAACTTTGCAAACAGGGTTTATTTTTTGACAATTGCTTTACTCCCTCATTTGGTACGGCAAGAGGGGTATGGGCAAGTGTTACAGGTATACCTGATGTAGAAATAAATAAAACAGCCAGCCGCAACCCTGCCATGGTAGATCAGCATACCATTATTAACGATTTTAAAGGATATGATAAATTGTATTTTTTAGGTGGCAGTACCAGTTGGGCAAACATAAGAGGTTTGCTTACCAACAATATTAAGGATCTGCATTTATACGAAGAGCAGGATTATAGTTCACCTAAAATAGATGTTTGGGGCATCAGCGACAGAAACCTTTTTAAAGAAGCCAATAATGTTTTAAAAAAACAATCAAAGCCTTTTTTTGCAGTTATACAAACTGCAGACAACCATCGCCCCTATACCATACCGGCAGAAGATCTAAAGGAATTTAAAAAGATGGAGATGCCGGCAGACAGCCTGAAAAAATATGGGTTTGATAACAATGATGAATACAATGCGTTCCGGTTTACAGATTTTTGTTTCCAATCATTTATTGAAGCAGCAAAAAAAGAAACTTATTTCGACAACAGCATTTTCATGTTTATAGGTGATCATGGCATTAATGGAAATGCCGGCCAGTTATTTCCTGCTGCATGGAGCGATGATGGCATAACAAGAAACCACGTGCCTTTGTTATTTTATTCACCCAAAAATATTGCACCCCGCCGTCTGCATTGTGTAGCTTCCCAGGCAGATGTATTGCCAACACTTGCAGGATTATCTCATATCAGCTACAGCAATACCAGTTTCGGCCGGGATTTGCTGCAGCAGTATGCAACTGACAGTGGCAAAAACAATATTGCATTTATATATGATGCGGATAACCGGGATATTGGTATTATAAAAGGACCATGGTATTATACCAGCAACCAGCAGGGCAATAAAGAGAAAATGTTATGGGCAGATTTTAGCAGCAAAGAAAACACGGTACAGAAAGATTCTTTAATGGCTGTAAACCGTGCATATGCAGAAGCAATTTTTGAAACAGCCCGGTATATGCTCAAGAATAATAAAAAGAAGCTGGAGTAAGATTTTAGATTGGGAGATGAATGAAATTAAATAAATACTGTCTTTGAACAGTGAATTATTATACGCTTTTGCCTCTGCGAATAACCTCTCTTCCCTGTGGTAAAAAAAGACTGCAAGAACCTCCATACAGACCTGCCAGTCAACCCCGCAACACTTTCTTCGCAATCATAATAAGCCTGGGCGATTTTTTTACATCGTAACTGCCCAGAGTATAATCGCCAAAAACTTCCTGTACCTGCAAATGGTGAAAGGCAAACATGTCATTAAAATCGCCCAGCGAAAATTTAGCTACTTTTTCTGTAAACTCAAGTGGTGCTTTCAGCGCTTCATCTTCTACAATAATTTTTTTATAGAAATGCGTTTCATCGTACCATTTGGTGAGATGGTAATTTACGCCATCAATTTCTTTATCGGATTTATGAATAAGGTGATCTTCCGCGTAATGAACGTTCAGGTAGTCCATTACAAAATGGCCTCCTGGTTTTAGTGAATTGGCAATCGTACGTATGGCATTGTAATGCTCGCGTTCCGTTCTGAAATAACCGAAACTGGTAAAAAAATTAAAAGCGCAGTCAAAATAATTAATCCAGAAGGGCAGGCGCATGTCATGCTGGTAAAAATGCAGTTTTTCGCCTTCAAACTGTTGGGCAAATGTTATATTTTCCGCGGAAAGGTCAATTCCCGTTACTTCATACCCCCTTGCAGCCAAAATTTTTGAGTGTCTCCCCCTGCCGCAGGCAATATCAACCAATAATGCGTCTGCTGGAAGATGTAAAAGGGCCAGCAGCCGGTTAATAAAACTGGTGGCTTCCGCTTCATCCCTGTTGAAATACAGCTGATGATAATAAACGGTATTGAACCACTCTTTAAACCATTCTGCGTGTAAAGCCATACCAGAAATTTCATCAAATGTAGCGGTGAAAAACTATATACAGCTGCATCTTGTTTGATAAATGTTAATAATTTGAGGATGAACTACCTTTTCGTGGCATATGAAATAAAAAATTATTGATATACCTTTATCGGCAGCGTGAATAACTTTCTTCCAAATCTTTGAATTGCCAGGTTTCCGTTCTCTATAAACCCTTATTTTCGTGTATAAGTAAACCTTATTAAAACCGTGGCATTAATCAAGAGTATATCAGGCATTCGTGGAACCATTGGCGGTTACAGCAATGAGAATTTAACTCCTCCCGACATCGTGAAATTTGCCGCAGCATACGGCACCTGGCTTTCCAAACAACATAACGGAAAAAAAATTGTAATAGGCCGCGACGGGCGTATGAGTGGTGACATGGTAAGCAGCCTTGTAATAAATACTTTACTGGCCCTTGGCATTAACGTGGTTGACCTCGGCCTTTCCACAACACCAACCGTTGAAATGGCAGTAGTATGGGAAAATGCTGATGGCGGAATCATCATTACCGCCAGCCATAACCCCAAAGAATGGAACGCATTAAAATTACTGAATAAAGCAGGGGAATTTATAAGCGCAGAAGATGGCGCCGCTATTTTGCAACTGGCTTCCAAAGGGGATTTTATTTTTGCTGGCGTTGACAAAATGGGCCAGCTAACAAAAAATACACATACGCTGCAGAAGCACATTGATGCAGTTGTAAACTATCCGCTGGTAGATGTTGATCTTATAAAATTAAAAAATTACAAGGTAGTTGTAGACGTAATAAATTCAACCGGTGCGTTGTTTTTACCACCATTGTTAAAAGCATTGGGTGTAGAAGATGTGATTGTGTTAAACGGTGAAATAAATGGAAAGTTTGCACACAACCCGGAACCGGTTCCTGAAAATTTATCGGCACTCAGCTCTGAAGTAAAAAAACAAAATGCTTCTTTTGGCATTGCTACAGACCCTGATGTAGACAGGCTTTGTTTTGTTTGTGAAGATGGAAGTATGTTTGGCGAAGAATACACATTGGTAGCAGTGGCAGATTATGTACTGGGTAAAAGAAAAGGCAATACGGTTTCCAATATGTCTTCTACCAAAGCATTAAAAGACATTACAGTAAAACATGGCGGCGAATATTTTCCTTCTGCGGTAGGTGAAGTAAATGTGGTAGAGAAGATGAAGGAAAACAACGCAGTAATAGGTGGAGAAGGCAATGGTGGTATCATTGTTCCCGATCTTCATTACGGCCGGGATGCGTTAATAGGTATTGGTTTATTTTTAAGTGCCCTGGCGCAACATAAAAACGGCATCAAATCTTTCAGGGCCAAATACCCGGATTATTTTATTTCAAAAAATAAAATTGAACTGGAAAAAGGTATTAACGTACCTGCTATTTTTGAAAAGATCCAGACCAAGTATAAAAAACAACCTGTTAATACGGAAGACGGTTTAAAAATTGAGTTTGATAACGATTGGGTACACCTGCGTACTTCCAATACAGAACCTATTATACGCATCTACGCGGAAAGTAATTTCGAAACCACTGCGAATAATATCGCCTTGAGGCTGATGCAGGATATTAAAGAGTTTATGTAGGGGTAGCTTTTAGCTTAAGCCGTTAGCTGTTAGCGCCCTTGCCTTGGCATACTACATAAGAACATTTCCGGGGTCTTATTTTTTGTCTTCTGAAAAATCAACAGTTAAAATTTACTGACAACTACAGCTAAACAGCTATAGCTTCTTCAGAGGCTATTTCTTATCTTTGCCAACTTTATTAAAACTTATCCTTTTAGCTGTATTTCTAACAGCCAATGGCTAACAGCTAAGAGTTATACGATCATGCAAAGAATCTATCTGGACAACGCCGCTACCACCGCACTGGATCCACAGGTACTGGAATTCATGATGCCCTACCTGACTGAAAAATTTGGCAACCCATCTTCTATTTACTCTTATGGACGGGAAGGCCGGCTGGCTGTTGAAACTGCCCGTAAAAGCGTAGCCAAAATACTGAAAGCCCATCCGGCTGAAATCTTTTTTACTTCCGGGGGTACAGAAAGCAGCAATACAGCTATTAACGCTGCCGTACGTGATTTGGGTTGTAAACATATCATTACATCTCCCATTGAACACCACGCCACCCTGCATACGGCAGAAAATCTGCATCAACGGGGTGAGGCTGCGCTGAGCTTTGTAAAAGTTTTACCCGACGGCCATATTGATATGGAGGACCTTGCCGCAATACTGGCAGCAAGCACAGAAAAATGCCTGGTTACTTTAATGCATGCCAATAATGAAATTGGCAACCTGCTGGATATACATGCAACAGGCAACCTTTGTAAAAAATACAATGCTGTTTTTCATTCAGATACAGTGCAGACTGTTGGTCATTATCCTTTTGATTTAAGAAACACACCAGTACATTTTATTACCGGTGCCGCCCACAAATTCAATGGCCCAAAAGGTATTGGCATTTTGTACATTAATGAAAATGTGAGTATCAAACCTTATATACACGGAGGCGCACAGGAGCGCAACATGCGGGCCGGTACAGAAAATTTATATGGTATTGTTGGCTTTGCAAAAGCGCTTGAACTGGCAACTACCAATTACGAATTGCACAGCACATCAATTCTTGCTATTAAACAATATATGGCGGAACAGTTGAAGAAGCATATTAAAGGCATCTCTTTTAATGGCGATACTTTCGGCAGAAACTTATACACCGTTCTCAATGTATCTTTTCCTAAAACAGAAAAATCAGAGATGATTTTGTTTAACCTGGATATCAGTAATATCTGCGCATCGGGCGGCAGCGCCTGTACCAGCGGGGCAGACCAGGGCTCTCATGTCATCCGCGCCATAAATAATGACCCCAATAAAATTGCTGTTCGTTTTTCTTTCTCAAAAGATAATACAAAAGAAGAAATAGATATTGTGGTAAATAGATTACAGGAGCTGATCTAAAAAGTATATAGTACTGAGTATTTAGTCGTCCCTCAAAAGGTAGGATTGGCGCAGCTGAAGTCACAGTAGTACAGAAGCCTAATCAGGGAACTATGTCGAAATCGGGCTGTTTTCCCTGCCCGACTGGTCATTCAGGCGGGGATTTCGA
>JBDSOC010000129.1:0-4553 GCA_039915085.1 Chitinophagaceae bacterium | reverse complement strand
GCTGGCCTGCGATTTACAACAGGCAGATCTTGCTGAACAGGTGGAAGAAATCACTTACCTGTTCAATGAATTTCACCCGCAATTGCATATCCTGCATGTCAGCACCAAAAAACATGGAATGCTGAGCAAAGAAGAAATAAAAATGACTGAATCGCTGAGAACTTTACTAAAAGAGGAAAATCCTGTTTTTCATTTTATCCAGGATGAAAACATTGAATCCTCTTTGATTACATTCTCAGAAAAAAATAATCTTGACCTGCTGATTGTAATTCCAAAAAAACACGGCTTGCTGAACAGCCTTTTAAGCAAAAGCTATTCAAAGGAAATCATTTTAACAACACATGTACCCGTGATGTCTATTCACGAATAAGACACTGCCTGTTACTTATTATGTTTACTGCATCCATCAATAAAAGCCGGCCCGGTTAACAGGCTGGCTTTTTATATCTTTTGCCATCTGCAATTCATAATAAATGCCAGTCATTTGTAAAAAAACGGTTGCTGGCAATATGATGAACTTTATGGTTTGCCCTGACTGCCGTCATTGTCTGCCTGCTGCTGACTTGAATACTTTTGTAAAAATTACCCGTCTTCATTTGACCACCTTATACAAAAGATATGAAAAAAATAATTGCAGCATTTGATGGACTTAAATTTTCAGCAGGCACCCAGGCCTGCGCCATTGCTATTGCCAAACAAGGCAACGCACATTTGGTGGGTGTTTTTCTTGACGATTTTACTTACACCAGTTATAAAATATATGATCTTGTTATGAAAGCAGGGGTGTCTGAAAAGGAAATGAGGCAGTACAGCGAGAAAGATAAACTTACGCGCGGCATTGCCGTTGCAGATTTTGAAAATGCCTGTAAAAAAGAGGGAATACCCTATAGCATACACCACGACAGGAATATTGCTTTCCAGGAATTATTGCACGAAAGCATTTATGCAGATTTGCTGATTATAGACAGGAAAGAATCCCTGACGCACTATGAAGAACCAATGCCCACCGGCTTTATCCGGGGTTTACTGGCAGATGTTCAATGCCCTGTATTGCTTGTTCCGGAACAATACCAGCCGCCAGCTAACACTGTGTTGCTGTACGATGGGGAACCTTCTTCTGTACACGCAATAAAAATGTTCAGTTACTTGTTTCCCTCCTTAAAAGATTTGCCAACGGAAGTGTTGTCTGCAAAAGGTTTTTATGATGATTTGCATGTGCCGGACAACCGGCTGATGAAAGAATTTATGAAACGCCATTCACCCAAAGCCGTTTTTACCGTATTAAAGGGCCGTGCAGAAACGGAGATTGTCAATCATTTGAAAAACGAAAATGAAAATACACTGGTGGTGCTGGGTGCATACAGAAGGGGTACTGTTTCAAGATGGTTCAGGCAGAGCATGGCGGATGTAATGATAAAAGAATTAAGATTACCCTTATTTATTGCACATAGTAAATGATAACACCCCTGTAATAATCAGCCTGTTTAATGATGCAGGTCATAGCCGGGAACCAGGCTCTCCTGTACTTTTACATACTAACCCATCATTATACAAAAGATTGCAGCAACTTCTGCAATGATTGAACACTAAAAATTGTAAACCAAAAACGTCAATATATGAAACAGAATATGGGTACTACAGACAGGGTGGCCCGCCTCGTACTTGCCTCATTATTTGCAGTACTGTGGTTTCAGCACATTGTTACAGGCACATTTGGTATTATTGTACTGGTACTTGGCTGCGTTTTTTTATTAACCAGTGTAATTGGAACTTGTCCTTTGTATAATTTGTTTGGAATAAGCACCTGCACCCGGGAAAAAACTACCCAATAATTGTAAGTCCGGGCATGGGAGCAGCAAACAATATGGCTGTTCCTTTTTTAGTATTTCCAATAACCATGGTAGCTTTTATTTTTTCTTTCCTGCTGATATATACCATGTGAACCGATTGATTCCGTTTCGGCAAAATCCTTTATGAGAAATAATGGCATTACGGTTGCCGGCATCTTTATTTTCAATGCTAACGGCGATATGCAATCATTTGCTGCAGAAAGGCATTATGGCGACGGACAAACTGCAAAAAAGAGAAATGGCTGATTGAAGCAACAGGCTGGAAAGAATTCCTGGGCATTCGTGTAGGGTATAAAAACAAAGTAACATGGCAATAACAACCGGCAATTTTTAACCGGGCCCATAGCGAACTGACCGATCGGGCGTTCAACAATGCTGGCATATACCGTTAGCTGCTGAAAAATAATAAAAATGATAATCCTGAAAAAAATCATGGTCTACACTTTACTAATATTGATTGTTGCATGGACAGCATTAACCCTTTTTGTTGAAAAATCCGGGCCTGAACAAGCAACTGTATTTGGCAAGCCGGTTGGTTTTCCAACGGCAATCATTGTGTACAACCCGGATCCTTTCTATAACCTGGATCAGCAGGTCTGTGAGGCATTTGGTCAAACCCTTGCAGCAAATGGCTGGTATGTACAGGTGATGAGTGTTGCGGCCGCTAAAAAATCAACCACCGAAAACCAAAGCTTATACGTATTCTGCGCAAATACCTACAACTGGGCTCCCGACTGGCCGGTAACAGGCTTTATAAAAAACAATGTACTGCTTACCGGTAAAAAAGTAGTCGCTATAACACTCGGTGGCGGTTCAACCCAAAGATCGCAGCGGGTGTTTGAAAATATATTGAAAGAAAAAGGGGCTGTACTTATTTCTACAAAAACTTTATGGCTTTGGAAGCCCAATGACCACACCCGGCTGAAAGAATCAAATACCAGGGTAGCGCTTAAAATGACTACAACATTTGCCGAAAAAATTGTACAGCAATTTGACGGAGCCGGGCATTGAGTATCACCATTCTTACAAACGTTTCATAATAAATATATTGAAGCGGTAAAATAATTATGCCTTTTCAAACCTGCCTGTCACTTGTTTAATCTTTATCCTGTACACAACGGTTTTAACCCTGTTGCTATCATCTGTCTGGCCGGCTTCGCCATGTTCATGACCGTGTATGGTACTGCTGGTAAGCAATGACAAAACGCGTTTAAACAAAAATTTTCTTGCTTTCTCAGCTGGTTCATCTTTCAGCTCTTCAAATTCGCCAAACACAAGTACACATTGCCAGTTGGCCATGTCCGTCATCATATCTGCTTCAAAACAAACATTGGGATTGTTGCGTAGTATTTTCAACTTGGCCCCTTCGTTTGTTTGTCCGTAAATGTATTCACCATCATACATATATGTTACCGGCACAATGTAAGGTTGATTACCATCGGTGCAAGCCAGCCTTCCCAGTACCTGGCTGGAAAGTACATTGCGCATTTGTATTTCATTTAATTCTCCCAGCATATTGTTTGTTTTAGGTGTAAACAAAAGTATGCTGCATCGTTTCGGAGCGGTATGACCAAACTCATTTGCGTTGCTAATTATACTCATCCCACAGTAGCTGGTAAAAGAATTATTTTGGATCAGATAACATCAGCATAAAAAACTTTTCTTAATATACAAACATCCTGAACCTATGAAACCAAGGCTTCTTATTATTACTACCAATGCTTTTATCCATTATCCCTTCCCCGCCTAGTCTCGCTTCCCAGGCGCAGTCTGTGCTAAAGTAAAAATAAATCGGAAGTGGTGTTGTGCACGACTCGCCGCATATAACAACCATAACATTTTAATGGAGTCCGTTTCTCAGGCGATGTTTCCGCCAGCCGGAATTTGCGTAATAGGTGGGATAAGCGGAACCCGCCGCAATCAGGTGTCAAATCACATAGATGAACCCTACTTTTAAAGCATGGTGGTAGAACGTGCTATACCAAACAGTGAAGGCATTTATTTTATTACATTTACCTGCTATAAATGGATTAGCCTGATCGATATTACAAATAGTTATGATTTAATTTACAAATGATTTGATTATCTGGAGGAGCAGGGTCATTTTATAACAGGCTATCAAAATGCCCAATCATATTCATGTGATCCTTGCATTCCGCCACACAACTAAAAATATCAATAAAATTATTGGAGACGGCAAGCGTTATATACCGGCAACATAGATTTACTATTGCAACTGGAACAGGGTGTAAACAATAGTGATAAAAAACGGGCAAACTGCCATGAAGTGTGGGAAGATCATTTGATTGGAAAGAATATGGTCGCGGGACATGGTTCTTCAAAAGTTAAATTATATGCATGCTAATCCATGTAAAGGCAAATGGAACCTGGCGGCAAGTCCGGTAGATTATATGCACAGTTCAGCTAAATTTATATCACAGGAGGTGAGGGGATTTATCCAGTTATAAATTATATGGCGTTGGAAGATATAGATTTGACACAATGAACCACCGAGTCCCGCAATAACTAAAAAAATAATGGCTGCTGCAGAGGCTCGGCGGGGGCATAAAAATAATTTTACCCATTGGAAAATCATATACACAGCAAAAAGCACCTGGTGGTTTGCATCGGGCATAAGTAATCATCTTTTTCATACTTACACCTGTCTTTTCATCGAAACATTCCTCCCAATTGTCGAAACAA
>JBDSOC010000087.1:0-30079 GCA_039915085.1 Chitinophagaceae bacterium | reverse complement strand
ACCTGTCACAGCAGTTTGAAGACAGAAGTACAAATAAAATATACTACGGCCTGGTAAGCGGCAAACTGGAAAGACCAACGGGTATTATTGATGAAGCGATTGCGGAGCATCATTCCCAGAAAGGAACGATGACGATTAATGCACAGGGCAAACCATCTGTTACAGAATATACTGTGCTTGAACAATTTAAATCTTACAGCTGGATGGAGTTTCATATACTTACCGGCCGCACACACCAGATACGTGTGCACATGAAACACCTTGGCCATTCTATTGCCTGTGATGAATTGTATGGTGATGGAAAATCTATTTTGCTTTCTTCCTTCAAGAAAAAATTTAACCTGGCAAAGTCAGCAGATGAAGAAAGGCCGATATTAGGGCGCCTTGCACTGCATGCCGCACAACTAAGTTTTAAGGACGTTGGTAACACCTCGTATACTTTTGAAGCACCATTGCCAAAGGATTTAAGGGCTTTGCTGCAACAGTTGAGGAAATGGAACGCTGCATAATTTTTATGGTCAAACAGATCAATCACACCATGAATTGAGTCATTCATTATTCATTTTTATACACCACTCCATCTTTCATTACAAATTTTACACGGCCCATACTTTGAATGTCTTTAACCGGATCTCCATCTACAGCAACAATATCTGCCAGTTTTCCTTTTTCTATGGTGCCGATACTTTCACTCATACCCAGTAAATCTGCCGCGTTCACCGTAGCTGTTTTGATGGCTTCAAGAACAGGCATACCGGCCTCATTCATATAAATAAATTCCATCCAGTTTTTGCCATGCGCATATACTCCGGCATCTGTACCGAAAGCAATTTTAACACCGGCTTTATAGGCTCGTCCGAAAGTGGCTTGTATTTTAGGGCCAATAGACAATGCCTTTTCAGTAATAATAGCAGGGAAGTAACCAGGTTTTTTTGCTGAGTCAGAACTTGCTTTACCGGCAATAATAGTCGGTACATACCAGGTGCCATATTTTTTAAATAAAGCAATGGTTTCGTCATCCATTAGCGTACCATGTTCAATAGAAGTAACCCCAGCGCGGATAGCACGTTTAATGGCTTCTGCCCCGTGTGCATGCGCTGCTACCGCCATTCCATAATCTTTGGCAGTTTCCACAATAGATTTCATTTCTTCTTCAGAAAATTGCGGACCGCTTCCATCTTTTTCCAAACTCAATACACCACCTGATGCGGTTATTTTAATTACGTCGGAACCCTCTTTATAACGCTGCCGAACGGCCTTACGGCATTCATCAACCCCATTGGCTACACCTTCATTGGGACCCGGGTCGCCCATCAGATCTTTGCGGTAGCCATTTGTAGGGTCAGCATGACCTCCGGTAGAGGCAATGGTTTTACCCGCGGTGAGGATACGTGGCCCAACCGTAACGCCTCTTTTAATGGAATTCCTGAGTGCAATGTTTACACCGGAACCACCAAGGTCGCGCACGGTGGTAAACCCTGCCATCAATGTTGTTTTGGCAATTCTGACTGCTTCAAACGCAATATCAGCTTGGTTTTGCGTGAATCCTCTTATTTGAGCATTGGGGCTGGTTTCATGTTCTATGTGTACATGGCAATCAATTAAGCCAGGCATTACAGTGCGGCTCTTCAAATCGATTGTTTTATCACCACTGCCTGCAGTGATAAACCCTTTTTGAAGATCAGCAATTTTATTACCTTCTACAATGATGCTCATCTGGCTTAACACCTGCTGGCCCTTTACATCTATTAATTGTCCGCAATAAATAATGGTGCGTTGTGCATATACGGATGAAGCAGACAGCAAAAGGATTGCTATTAATAATTTTCTCATGTGCAGTTGTTTACAGCAATTTAAACAATTATAGTAAACAGGCATACAGAATTTGCATGGAAATAAATAAGAACAGCACATAGAAATTTCGGACTGTATAGTTTTTCTTCCCGCGCAATTCTTTCCTGGCAGATTGTTCTGCTGCTTAAAAAAACAAAAGGGCTAAAAGGCCCTTCTGCTTATTCAATATTTACAAATTAATAAATCAGTCCACATTGGGTTGTGGTGTATAACGCAGGTAAGGTTTTACCACTTTAACGCCTTTGGGAAATTTCTTAATTGCATCTTCCGTACTGATGGATGGAACGATAATTACGTCTTCACCCGCTTTCCAGTCGGCTGGTGTTGCTACACTATGATTGGCGGTCAGCTGTAATGAATCAATCACCCTTAATACTTCATTAAAATTTCTTCCCGTAGAAGCAGGGTAAGTAATGGATAGTTTTAATTTTTTATCAGGGCCAATAATAAAAAGCGAGCGTACAGTTGCTGTCAATGAAGCATTGGGGTGAATCATATCATATAGTTCAGCCACTTTCCTGTCTTCATCAGCGATGATAGGAAAGTCAACAGAACAATTTTGTGTTTCATTAATATCTTTTATCCAGCCATGGTGCTTGTCCAATGGATCTACACTTACCGCCAGCGCTTTTACATTGCGTTTCCTGAACTCTTCCTGCAGCAAAGCGGTTTTTCCCAGTTCAGTGGTACAAACCGGTGTATAATCTGCAGGGTGAGAGAATAATACGCCCCATCCATCGCCGAGGTATTCGTACAAATCAATATCTCCGGCAGATGTTTTTGCCTGGAAGTTGGGGACTGTGTCGCCTAATCTTAAACTCATATATATAATTTTAAAAGTGGAAAATAGGATAACAAATATATTAATTCCCTACCAAACAGATAGACTATTTTTTTTATTTGCCGGTTGCTTTTGTTAAAAAAGTCTTTCCAAAACGATTTTTTACATCATCAATGGCTTTGTAGAGAGAGGCTTTTTTGCTGGTATCGCTGAATAGATTCGTCTGTACCGCTTCGGCGGTAAGTTCGCTTAATCTTACACCCAGTAAGCGTACTGCCTGCCCCTTCCGGTAAAGCTTGTGAAACAAGTCTTTAGCTATGGGGATCAGTTCGTCGTCATAAAAAGTATAGGGGATGGCTACCTGCCGGGAGGTGGTTTCAAAATCAGGATATCTTATCTTGACAGCTATACAACCTGCCATTTTATTTTCCTGGCGCAATTCAAAAGCAATTTTCTCTGTCATGCGCACCAGTTCATTTAATAGAAAATTAACATCCGTTTTATTTTCTTCAAATGTATTTTCAGTGGAAACTGATTTGGCTTCATGGTATTCATGTACCAGCCCATCGTGCCTGCCATTTGCTTTGTGCCATAATTCAATACCATAATTGCCTGCATATCTTTCCAGCATTTCCATTTTGGCTTCCCGCAACTCTTTAATTGTTTCAATACCCAACTGCATCATGGATCTGAAAGTCTGCGCGCCAACCCCGGGTATTGCACTTACTTTCAGGGGATCGAGAAAATCTGTTTCTTTACCATAAGGCACCCACAAAAAACCATTTGGTTTGGCTTCATTAGTAGCCATTTTTGCGATCATTTTATTGGAGCCAAGTCCGAAAGAAATGGGCAATTGCGTCGTGGCCATTATCTTTTCACGTAATTGTTTTGTCCATTCAAACGCATTATAATACTTGTCCATTCCCGTTAGATCAATATAAAACTCATCAATGGAAGCTTTTTCAAACAAAGGTGCCTCACCGGCTATTATTTCCGTTACCCAGCGGCTGAACCTGCTGTACTCACCCCTGGTACCGCTGACCAAAATTGCATGCGGACAAAGTTTCATCGCGGTTTTCATGGGCATGGCGGAATGAATACCGTATTTCCTTGCCTCATAACTACAGGCTGCCACTACCCCACGATCACTATGGCCGCCTACCAGTACGGGCTTACCTTTTAATAAAGGATTGTTCAGTACCTCTACACTCACAAAAAATGAGTCAAGATCAAAATGCGCTATGATACGTTGGGTGGGCTGCATGGCTGACTTCTAAATTACGAAGATCTTTCGTGTTGTGTGTCAAGTGCTGTGTGCTATGGAATACTGTTACAAAGAAAATGTAAGCTGATCCGGATATTCAATTTAATAGAAATAATCACAAATTTTACCTGCAATGTACAAAGCACATAGCACACAAAACTTAACACAAAAAAGGGATTAACAATCACCGGTACACATCCAGCAATCCATCGGGCAAAATAACATGTACCTGCTTTTTTTTCTTGTCTATCTTTTGAAGGGATTGATCATGCAATGGTATAAGTGCCTCTTTGCCGTTGAGATCTATGCGGGCCAGCATCTGGTGGGGTTGTTCAATAATCTCCAGGATAGCGCCCCTGTCCGTTCCTTCATCAATCAGGTGAAACCCAAGTAAGGATATAATGGAAGATTTGGCAGAATATTTCTGAAAGTCTTCTTCTGTAAACCAGACTTCCTTTTGCCGCAGTTTGCCAGCCGTTTCTTTTGTATCCACCCCTTCCAGTTTCAGGTATACTTCTTCTTCGCTTTTTATTTTAGCCGACTGAATAAAATAAGGCAGCATTTCGCCTTTTATTACTTCAACAAAAAGCGCTTCCAGGCCTTTAAGCGATGTTTTTTTGCCTAAATGATGAAGGAGGATGAGATCCCCTTTTACGCCAAACGTTGCTACAATTTTGCCGATGCTGTTATAGTTCATAGCTCCCCTAATCCCCAAAGGGGAATTTTAGTTTTATTTATAATTAATCTTTTCAAAGTTAAAGTGTACTCCTGAAGATGTGATCTTCTAATAGCTCTTATTGAAAAGTGTCTTAAAAATTTCATCTTCTAAAGCAAAATCAGTTTCGTTACGCTAATCTTATCATTGCCATAAACAACTCCCCTTTAGGGGTCTGGGGCTGTTGTTGTGTCAAAAAAATATCCCGGTAGTTTCCTACCGGGATATACTTACTTATTCGTTGGTAACGATTGTAATCTCTTATTAAGCACCACCTTCTGCCGGCCTTCTTTCTGAAGGACGACGGTTGCCTGCACCCTGGGGTCTTCTGCTACCACGCGGGTTAGAACGACGGTTTTCTTCCTGGCGCTTCAGAATCTGGGCTTCATGTTCTTTGTGCCAAACTTCAAACTTTGTCATTGCAGCTACATCATCAAACAAACCAAGCGATACACCACGCAATAAATGTTTCAGGTACAATACGCCCTTAAAAGAAAGGATACGGCGTACGGTGTCCGTAGGTTGTGCACCCTTGTGCAACCAATCTAAAGCACGCTGACGATCTAACTGAATGGTGGATGGAACTGTTAACGGGTTGTACGTACCAATTTTGGAGATGAATTTACCATCTCTCGGAGCGCGGGCGTCTGCCACTACTATAAAGTAGAATGGCCTTTTTTTAGACCCATGGCGCTGGAGTCTCATTTTTACTGGCATTTTAAATAGACATTTAAATGCGTTAAGAAATAGGGTTATGTCTCGTTGCTTAAAAGCAAGGATTGCAAAATTAGCTATCCTTATTTATTTTCCAAATATAATAATTGATTGAATTACTATCATACTTTGTTTCAATCTTTTAAATAAATTTTGACAAATATCGCAATTTATTAAAAAACCATTAAAAACTAACGCTTTCCAAGTCCCGGCATTCTTCCACCCATCGGCATCTTGTTCATCATTTTCATCATTTGCTTCATTTGTTCAAACTGTTTCATGAAAGCATTTACCTCATCCATATCTTTTCCGCTGCCTTTGGCGATGCGTTTGCGGCGGCCCTGGTCAATCACATCGGGATTGGCTCTTTCGTACGGTGTCATGGAATTAATCATGGCCTCAATACCCTTAAAAGAATCATCACTGATATCTACATCCTTTATGGCCTTCCCCACGCCCGGTATCATCCCCATCAAATCCTTCAAATTACCCATTTTTTTTATCTGCGCCAGTTGCTGTTTGAAATCTTCAAAATCAAACTGGTTCTTCCTTATTTTTTTCTCCAGCTTCCGGGCTTCCACCTCATCATATTGCTCCTGGGCTTTCTCCACCAGCGAAGTAATATCGCCCATACCCAATATACGCTGGGCCATACGCTCAGGGTAAAACACGTCCAGGGTTTCCATTTTTTCACCACTGCTGATGAATTTAATGGGCTTACTAACCGTGTATTTGATAGACAGTGCTGCACCACCTCTTGTATCGCCATCCAGCTTGGTAAGCACTACCCCGCTGAAATCAAGCCTGTCGTTAAACGCCTTTGCAGTGTTCACCGCATCCTGCCCGGTCATGGAATCAACAACAAATAAAATTTCGGTGGGATTAACAGCCGCTTTTACATCCGCTACTTCCTGCATCATCACCTCATCAATGGCAAGGCGGCCGGCCGTATCAATAATAAGCACATTCTTATTCTGGCTCCTGGCTTCTTTAACGGCATTCTGGACAATGGATACAGCATCTTTATTATCTGGCTCGCTATATACATCAACACCAATTTGCTCACCCAATACTTTTAACTGCTCAATAGCTGCTGGCCGGTAAATATCTGCCGCCACCAGCATAGGCGATAAACCTTTTTTTGTTTTAAGATAATTGGCCAGTTTACCACTGAATGTTGTTTTACCTGAACCCTGTAAACCGGCAATTAAAATAACTGCGGGATTGCCTTTGGCGTTGAATTCGCTTTCTGTACCACCCATCAGTTCCGCCAGTTCGTCTTTAACAATTTTTGTCATTAACTGACCCGGGCTAATGGCATTGATTACTTTTTCACCAACAGCCTTGTCTTTAATTTTATCTGTAAACTCTTTGGCTATTTTGAAGTTTACATCCGCGTCAATCAGGGCGCGGCGTATTTCTTTTATGGTAGCGGCAATATTGAGCTCGGTAATCCTTGCCTCACCTTTCAACGACTTAAACGCGGACTCCAGCTTATCACTTAATGATTCAAACATAAGGACAAATTATTTTCATTGCATAAAAATAAAAGGTGAGTGTATGAATAACATTCACCTTAAATAAGATGGCAAATATAATCACGATTATAAAAATCCAGGACATGATTTCTAATCAGGCTTGCAGCGCACGACTAACAGAATAATGCTAACGAGCCTGCCCATGCGTTCAACAGATCAGCCTTGACTATGAAAAAAGCTGCCGCAGATTCACAGATTAATCTGTGAATCTGCGGCAATTCGTTTGCCTTTGGTGCCATTTTTCGGGCACTATCTGGAAATCATTAACCTAAATAACTGCGTAAAATTCTGCTGCGGTTGGTAGTTTTTAATTTAGTAATGGCTTTGTCTTTAATCTGGCGCACCCTTTCGCGGGTAAGACTGAAATGGTCGCCAATATCTTCCAGGCTCATGGGATGGTCTATGCCGATGCCGAAGAAATAACAAATTACTTCTTTTTGTCTTTCAGTAAGTGCTTTTAAAGAGCGTTCAATCTCAACTTTCAGTGATTCATCGTGCTCAATATTTCTTTCTGTTCTTACTGCATTGGGATTTTCCATCAGGTCAATCAATGTACCGTCTTCTCCTTCAGATAAAGGGGTATCCATGCTCACGTGACGCGCATTAATGCTCAGGGTGGAAGTAACTTCATCTATATCCAGTTTCAGCAAATCAGCCAGTTCTTCTGCTGAAGGCTCTCTTTCAAATTCCTGCTCCAGTTGAGAAAATGCTTTCTGAATACGGTTGGTTAAACCCACCTTATTTAAAGGAAGACGCACAATACGCGCCTGCTCTGCCAGGGATTGTAATATACTCTGGCGAATCCACCAGACTGCATAGGAAATAAATTTAAAACCTCTTGTTTCATCAAAACGCTGTGCTGCTTTAATAAGCCCCAGGTTACCTTCATTAATTAAATCGGGTAATGATAGCCCCTGGTTCTGGTACTGCTTGGCTACAGATACCACAAAACGCAGATTGGCTTTTGTGAGCCTGTCCAGCGCTCCCTGGTCTCCCTGCCTTATCAATCCTGCCAGCCTTACTTCTTCTTCCGGACTAATAAGCTCTACTTTACCAATCTCCTGCAGGTATTTCTCAAGACTCTGAGATTCCCGGTTGGTAATAGATTTGGTAATTTTTAGTTGACGCATACTCATAGGTGGACTTTATTTTGGATGAATTTGGTTGAAAGGGTCGTATCATCTTACAATTAAACGTTAATAAGCCTATTTTCTTATCTTAAAATTTGGCAAAGCGGATAAATTCTTTATTGTGTGGATTTAACAGAATTTGATGATATTTTCGCGTTTTTCAGTTGTAAATAGCTGCTTATCAGCTAATTTGAGCTGCGCTTGCCCGGGCATATTGGTAAAACCTTAACAAAAAAACCAAAACTAAAATTTTGCTGCGTTCAATAATTTTCTATTATTGCATCATTAGAAATACTTAGACCAATGATTGCGAGATGAGTAAAAAACAATTATTTACGTTAGAATACCCGGTAAGATGTTCCCCGTCTATCCTGTATGATTTTTTAAGTACGCCTGCGGGCCTGCAGGAATGGTTTGCAGACAAAGTAGATGAACGTGACAATATATTTAGTTTTTCATGGAATGGAACTGTGGAAAAAGCAGAAATTGTAGAAGGTGAAGAAGAAAAATATGTAAAATTTCATTGGATAACTGCGCCCAAGGAAGAATATTTTGAATTCAGGATTGAAAAATCAGAAGTCACCAATCAAACCATCCTGATTATAAATGATTTTGCAGAGAAAAAAGAAATAAAAGATCAGAGCCAGCTTTGGGATTACCAGGTGAAAGATCTGTTTCACCGCATCGGTAATTAATCTTCGGCCAGGGTTATAAAATGCATAAAGATTTGCATAAGCTTTTGTTCGGCTATATCCCAGTGTTCAAAGGAAATTTTATAACTGATTTTTAAAAAAGATGGCTGTTCCATTTCTTTATTTCCATTGCTCATCGTATCATTTGCCAAAAAATAATTTTTTCCTTCAAGGTTAAAACTGAATTCACTTCCCGAAAAAGATAAATAATAACCCTGTAATTTTTTTGCGGCTGCTGCGGCTGCTATTTTTTTATAGTACTGCTGATAAAATTTCCCTTTAAGGTGTAACGTAATACTGAAATAATTACCCCACCAGAAAAAACTACGTATCGCAAATACATCTTCTTTTGAAAATAATCTCGGGTAATCAAGTACTACATATGGCAGGGCTTCATATTGCTCCCCTTTTGAAATTTTGGGCGGCAATTGCATTACCTCATCGTGCAGTATCTTTCTTTCCTGCAAATAATGCTGCATCTGACCAGAAATGGTTCCAAATAACTGGTACACTTTTTCAATAATGCGGTGCTTTGTTAAAATCCATTCGCTGTTGGTGACCAGTTGTAATTCCTCTGCTGAAAGCTGTATTTTTGAAATATTCATATTTTATAACACGAATCAGAAACGAATTATACAAACCAGGAGCCGCTCATTTCAATAACTGTTTCAGGCTATACCATAAAAATTCAGGCGGCCGGTATTTCGTTTCTTCATATTTCGTGTTTTAAAGTTCGTGTAATTTGTATAATTAGTATAATACGTGATAAAAAAACTTGACAGGCTTATATTGAAAGCTTTTGTAGGCCCCTTTATCGCCACCTTCTTTATAACCCTTTTTGTACTGGTACTGCAATTTTTCTGGTTGTACATAGACGATATAGTTGGCAAAGGCCTTGATTTTTTTACCATTGCCCGTTTAATGTCTTATGTAACGGCTTCGGTTGTGCCCCTTGCATTACCATTGGCTGTATTGCTTTCTTCTATTATGACTTTTGGAAACCTGGGAGAAACATTTGAACTGGTGGCCATAAAATCTGCGGGTATTCCCTTACTGCGTTTTATGCGCCCGTTACTTATAATAAGTTTACTGATCTGCGGTGTTGCTTTTCTTTTTAATAATTATATCATACCACGCGCAACACTTAAATTAAACACACTCAAATACGATATTATTGTTACCAAACCGGCGCTGGATATAAAAGAAGGTGTTTTTTACGATAAGATAGATGGCTATGTGATTAAGATTGGCAAAAAAGAAAAAAACGGCACCATCCGCAATGTGGTTATTTATGAAAAAAATTATAACCTGCAGGATAATATTACAGTAGCGGACAGTGGTCTAATGAAAGTTTCTGCTGACAAGCATTATCTTGAATTTTACCTGAGCAGCGGCTGGCGCTATTCAGAAAAAGGGGAAAGAATAACTACCAATACTGAATTTACCCGAATGGGTTTTAAAGATTATAAAAAAATATTTGATCTCAGTTCATTCAAAATTCAAAAAACAGAAGACAGTGTTTTTAAAGATAACTGGCGCATGTTAAGTGTGCGTCAATTGGATAAAGCCATTGATTCGCTGGAAAAAAATAAAAGAGCTACTGTCAAAACTGTTGCTGCTGAAGCCGGTCTTTATCTTGCTTTTGGAAGAAACCTCGACAGCAACTGGAAGGCTGCTCCAAAAACTGCTGGCCATATTACTTCTTTCAGCCAGATTGTTCCGGACAGTATGCGATCTTCTATTGTAGACATCGCTATGGGGCAAGCCGGCTCTGTTAAATCTGTAATGGAAAGACAAGCTGCTGAATACGCTGTCAGAAAAATGAACCTTCGCCTGCACCTCATTGAGTGGCACAGGAAATTCAGCCTTTCCTTTGCCTGCCTCGTATTGTTCTTAATTGGAGCGCCACTTGGCTCCATTATAAGAAAAGGTGGCATTGGTACCCCGTTAATTTTTGCTGTGGCATTTTTCGTAGTATTTTTTCTGCTCAACAATTATGGTGAGAAATTTGTAAAACAGGATGTATTGCAACCATTAGTGGGTATGTGGCTGGCTACTTTTATACTATTGCCTGTAGGCATATTTCTTGTTTTTAAGGCGATGCGCGATTCGCAGCTTTTTAACCAGGAATTTTATTACCGGTTTTTCAGGCGTGTACGTGCTTTTATAAAGAATGAGAAATCCGCTAAGAATGAATCCGGCATTGTGTAACTTTAATCAAAATATTTTTCATTATGAAAAAATTAAACCGCCGCAAGTTTATTGCCGATTCTGCCAAAACAGGTATTGCACTCAGTGCTGCAAGTTTTATCTCAAATAATATATTTGCTTCTGTTTCTCCTTTTTCTCTTTATACATCTTTTGATCAAACACCACTTCCTTATGCTTATAATGCACTGGAGCCTGTTATTGATGCAATGACCATGGAAATACATTATTCAAAACATGCTGCTGCCTATGCTAAAAATGTAAAAGAAGCAGCCACTGCAGAAAGTGTGGATACTTCAAAGCCCATTGAAGATGTACTGGCAAAGGTTTCCAAATATTCTGTAAAGATGCGCAACAATGCCGGGGGACATTATAATCATGAACTGTTCTGGAAAACTTTTAAAGCGAATGGGGAAGGAAAGCCTTCCGGAAAATTACTGGCTGCTATTGAAAAAGATTTTAATTCTTTTGATGCATTTAAAACCCAGTTCAGTGATGCCGGTAAAAACAGGTTTGGCAGCGGATGGGCATGGCTGGTAGTTGGGGCTGATAAAAAACTGGTAACAGGTTCTACACCCAACCAGGATAATCCTTTAATGGATGTTGCCGATATTAAAGGTTTTCCTTTACTGGGACTGGATGTTTGGGAACACGCCTATTACCTGCATTACCAGAATCGCCGCCCGGAGTATATAGAAAACTGGTGGAAAGTAGTAAACTGGGATTTTGTACAAAAGCGGTTTGAAAGCTTGTAGAATAGTAATTGCCGCAGATTATCGCTATATACATATTACAGAAACGCGCCCGGATGGCGCGTTTCTTTTTTCAATTGTTCAAAGATTAATAATACAATAACCAATCTGCGGCTAAGAATTACATTTGTTGTACAAAACTGAAACATATGAAAACAACCACGTACCGGCGATACCAGCATTACCTATTTTATAAAAATACCTGCAGATTATGAAGATAAAGTAAAACGAGCAGTAGATTTATCACTTGAAAAATATTGCGGCATAGCAGCTATGCTGCTCAAACACTGCGTTATAAATGCAAAGGTAATTATTGAATAAGCCAATTATAAACACTGCGTTTTGACTAAAGAAAAACAAAACTTCCGGGTGCAGCAATTCATTGTTGCCATTGCAATAATATTGTTTATTATTAAAGTTGCTGCCTGGTACATTACAAAATCTGTAGCCATACTTACCGATGCACTGGAAAGTACCGTAAATGTAATAGCAGGTTTTATAGGGCTGTACAGTTTACACGTAGCCGCAAAGCCAAAGGATGAAGATCATCCATATGGACATGGCAAAGCAGAGTTTGTATCGGCTGCAATGGAAGGCACCCTCATATTCCTGGCCGGGTTAATTGTTATTTACACATCCGCAGAAAATTTTATTCATCCAAAAAAACTGGAGAAGCTGGATTATGGTATTATACTGGTAGGTATTACGGGCGCTATTAATTTCATTGTTGGCTATTTTGCTATCCGGCAGGGCAGAAAAAATAATTCGCTTGCGCTGCAGGCCAGTGGTAAACATTTACAAACAGATACCTGGTCTACTATTGGTATTATTATTGGCTTATTGCTGATTATTTTTACCAGGCTTACCTGGATTGATAGCCTGGTTGCCATTATTTTTGCTTTCATCATACTGTATACCGGTTATAAAATTATACGCAGTTCACTCGCCGGCATTATGGACGAGATAGACAAAGACCTGCTTTCCAGGCTGGTGATCCTTTTAAACAATAACAGAAGAACAAACTGGATAGATTTGCATAACCTGCGCGTAATAAAATACGGCGGGCAGCTCCACATAGATTGCCATATGACCGTACCCTGGTATTTAAACGTTCACCAGGCGCACATAGAAATAGACGCCCTGATCAGTCTCATAAAAAAAGAGTTTGGAGATACAATAGAATTTTTTGTACATACAGATGGCTGTCTTGATTTCTCCTGCCACATATGCGACAAACAGGATTGCTACGTAAGGAAACATCCTTTTGAAAAAAAGGTTGAATGGACACTCAGGAACATCATTTCCAATAAAAAACATGGGATTTCGCCAGCACAATAATCATTACTCATTTTGAAATTTTGGGATTTACCGACGTGCTGAGAACCGCGGTTGATGTAATCATGTAATCCCGGGATAAATCAGCACTTCATATTTATACAATGCTAAAAACACCCGTTTTATTGCAACTTTTGCACAATTAATTCTGAAATTATCAAATATTCAGGTTTTAATTCTATAATTTACTAAATTAGCAGAATTAAATTCTGTTATAATGGAGTATTCCCTTGATAAAATCGATCTTACCATTCTTTCTTCGCTACAAACAAATGCACGTTTGCAAAATACTGAACTGGCAAAAAAATGTGGTATGGCGCCCTCTGCTGTCCTGGAAAGAGTAAAAAAACTGGAACAAAAAGGAATCATCAAAGGTTATATAACCCGCATTGATCCGCCTGCACTCAACCTCAAATTACTTGCATTTATCTCTATAAAAAGCAGCGCAGGTCCGGGAGATTCATCTACCGCAAAACTAATTGCAAAAATTCCTGAGGTACTGGAAGTACACCATATTGCAGGCGAGGATTGCTATCTCATTAAAATCCGTACAGAAGACCCGCAGTCACTTATAAAACTAATGCGTGAAAAGTTTGGTAAAATTCCCAATATCATTTCAACCAAGACAACCATCGTACTGGAAACTTTAAAAGAAGATAATTATTTGCCTGTTCCAAAATTGTAATTATGTCAACGCCAACAACTTCACAAAAAAATCCTTCAAAAGCACTTGTTATTACTGCTTTTGCCGCTTTGTATATTATTTGGGGCTCCACTTACCTGGCAATACTTATAGCAATAAAAAGCATTCCTCCTTTTTTAATGGCAGGCAGCCGCTTTATCATTGCCGGACTGATTCTTTACACCTGGTGCAGGTTGAAGGGAGAGCACGCGCCCGATATTAAATCAATTGGAAATATTTCATTTAGCGGCATTCTCTTGTTGTTTATAGGAAACTCCGGCCTGGTATGGGTAGAGCAATACCTGCCAAGCGGATTTGCCGCTATTGTTATTGCTACTGTGCCATTGTGGTTTGTAATACTGGATAAACGTCAATGGAAATTTCATTTTGCCAATAAACAAATTATCATAGGCTTACTGATTGGCTTTGCAGGCGTGCTTTCTTTGTTTGCCGGTAATAGCAGCATTCATTTTGCCGATAATAAAATGCAACTGATCAGCTTTTTTGTATTGGTACTGGGCAGCATCAGCTGGGCAACCGGCTCACTTTATTCAAAATACAAACAATCAAATGGATCTACGGGTATGAAGGCCGCTATACAAATGTTAGCAGCCGGCCTGGCTTCACTTATTACAGGTATCAGCAGCGGCGAGCTTCAACACTTTGCATGGAGCAATGTATCTGTACAGGCAATCATGGCTTTTATTTATTTAATCACATTTGGCTCATTGATTGGTTATATGTCTTTTGTATGGCTTATGACTGTGCGGCCGCCATCACTGGTTGGCACGTATGCGTATGTAAACCCGGTAGTAGCTGTTTTTTTGGGTTGGATGTTTGCCCATGAGCAAATAACCTGGCACCAGGTAATAGCGCTTATAATTATTTTAGGAGGCGTTATCATCGTAAATTTTTCAAAAGAAAAAATCGTTGCAAATGATAGCAAGAATCTGGCACGGAAAAGTGCCGTCAGCTAAAGCACAGGATTATCATGCCTGCCTGCTGGCAACCGGGCTACCCGGTTATGCCAATGTAAAAGGCAACCGTGGCGTTTCATTATTAAAAAAAGAAGAAGGAGATATCACTCACTATTACACCCTCACTTATTGGGATGATATTGACGCCATTAAAAGATTTGCCGGCAAAGACTATGAAAAAGCAAGGTATTACCCGGAAGACAAATATTATTTGCTGGAGTTTGAGCCATTGGTTACACATTACGAAGTACTTGAACACTTCTGCAACCCTAATAATAGTAAAGAGATGCAGCTGTAACAACCCTATATTTTTAAAACCTGCTATATTCGCTGTACGAATATTGTCAATCATTAAAAACAGTGTGTTATGCAAGCCTGGAAAGATTACCAGTTGGCCAATAAAGATCGTTTTTTAGAAGAATTGCTGGAACTCTTGCGCATTCCAAGTGTAAGTGCCAGGAGTGAGCATAAAGATGATATGGTAAAATGTGCGGAGGCAATAAAACTTCGTTTGCTGGAAGCCGGCGCAGATAAAGTAGAAATCTATCCTACTGAAGGTCATCCGGTTTTATACGGAGAAAAAATAATTGATCCTGCAAAACCAACCGTACTTGTATACGGCCACTACGATGTACAACCGGCCGATCCGCTGGAACTCTGGCACAGCGGGCCTTTTGAACCCATCATAAAAGATGGTAAAATTTATGCACGTGGCGCCTGCGATGACAAAGGCCAGGTATACATGCATGTGAAAGCGCTGGAAACAATGGTGAAAACAAATTCACTTGTTACCAATATTAAATTTTGTATTGAAGGAGAAGAAGAAGTTGGCTCACCCAACCTGGCAAAATTTGTAAAAACACATAAAGATTTATTGCAGGCTGATGTTGTACTGATCAGTGATACTGCCATGCTGAGCCTTGACACACCGTCAATCGATATTGGCGTACGGGGTTTAAGTTATATTGAAATAGAAGTTACCGGCCCCAATAGGGATTTGCACAGTGGTGTATATGGTGGCGCGGTGGCCAATCCAATAACAATGCTGGCAAAAATGATTGCCAGTTGTCACGATGCAAATAATCATATTACCATACCCGGTTTTTATGATGATGTAATTGTAGCTACCGCTGCTGAAAGAAAATTAATGGCTGCTGCTCCTTATAATGAACAGGAATACAAAGATGATCTGGGCGTAAAAGAATTATGGGGGGAAAAAAATTATACCAGCAACGAAAGGACAGGTATACGCCCGACACTTGAATTAAATGGTATATGGGGCGGCTACACCGGCGAAGGTGCAAAAACGGTATTGCCATCAAAAGCATTTGCAAAAATTTCGGCAAGGCTGGTACCCAATCAATCTGCTGAAAAAATTACTGAAAAATTATTAAAGTATTTTACTGGCATTGCACCTGCAGGCGTAACAGTGAAGGCAAGCGAGCATCATGGTGGCGAACCCTATATGACACCGATAGATTCAAAAGCCTATAAAGCTGCGGCACAAGCTATCAAAGCTACTTTTGGAAAAGACCCTATACCGGTGCGTGGAGGTGGCAGTATTCCTATCTGTTCACTGTTTGAAAAAGAACTGGGTATTAAAATAGTATTTATGGGTTTTGGGCTGGACAGCGATAACCTGCATAGTCCCAATGAAAAATATGATATCGCCAATTTTTATAAGGGTATCGAAACCATACCTTATTTCCATAAATTTTTTGCGGAGATGAAGTAATTGATAATTGGATTGTAAGCTGGACCGCCCTTCATTAATTTCGCAATGATTTTCCGTAATCTTTTTTACAATAGAAATCCTGACCAACTGGTTGGGATTTTTTAATTTTGAGATATGCCAGAAAAAGAAAAACTCCGTCTTGATAAATACCTGTGGGCGATCCGCCTTTTTAAAACGCGCAGCCAGGCAGGTGATGCATGTGATAAAGGCAAAGTAAAAATGAACAGTGACAATGTAAAAGCGGCAAAGACCATAAATGTGGGCGATGAATACGAAGTAAAAACAGAAGCCAAACGCTGGCGCATTAAAGTAACAGGTTTATTAGAAAAAAGGGTACAATATTCAGAAGCTATTAAATATTATACAGACATTACGCCCGCTGAAGAACTGGACAGGCTGCAATTTCAAAGCTCCAGTTTTAATACAGGCAAAAGGCAAAGCAAGATTGGAAGGCCCACTAAAAAAGAACGCCGCGACCTGGATGATTTTACAGCTGATTAATAAAGCGCAGGTCTTTCAAATCACAAAATACCGCAATCACTAAATCAGCAATTTCATAAGTTTGCCGCATGAAGATTGATATTTTATCGGTGGTACCGGAATTGCTCGAAAGTCCACTGCAACATAGTATTATGAAGCGGGCGCAGTCAAAAGGTCTGCTGGAAATAAAAGTGCATCATTTGCGTCAATGGGCGGTAAATGAATATGGGCAGGTAGATGATTACCAGTATGGCGGTGGTGCTGGCATGGTAATGATGCCTGAGCCACTGGCCAACGCTATTGAATTTTTATCAAAAGAGTCTGTCTACGACGAAATTATTTTCATGACGCCGGATGGTGATACGTTCAACCAGCAAACAGCCAATCAATTTTCATTAAAAAAAAACCTGCTGATCATATGCGGACATTATAAAGGTATTGATGAACGCATCCGCCAGCAGTATGTTACTAAAGAAATTTCCATTGGTGATTATGTGTTAAGTGGCGGCGAACTGGCAGCAGCGATAGTAGTAGATGCTATCGGAAGATTATTGCCGGGTGTTTTGAACGATGAAACATCTGCCCTTTTTGATTCATTCCAGGACAATTTACTGGCCCCGCCTGTATATACAAGGCCGGCTGATTTTCGCGGCGCAAAGGTCCCCGATATATTATTAAGTGGCGATCCAAAGAAAATAGATGAGTGGCGGTATGAGCAATCGCTGCAGCGTACGCGTGACAGACGACCTGATCTGCTGAATGAATAAACAGTCCCGTCAAAAAGGAAGAAACGCACGTAATAGAAAATAGTACAACAATATAACCACCAGGTTTAATACAATCGTCTTTTTCATAAGCTGGATTTTTAACAGACTGTGTATTGCATTTGCCGTGCCAAACAAGGCTTATCCACATAGGAGAACTACGGGCAATAGTCCGGAATAAGCACAAGTAAAAAGCCCCTTAAAGAAGGGGCTGACCAAAACCGGCTGCATGAGAAAATATTTTTTGCAATACAACATGCTCATGCAACTTGCCATGCAAACACAAAAAAGAATTTTAAATTCTTCATTGTTTTATATAGTTATTGGTTGGCAGTTACCAGTGTGGACTGGTTTTGAGTAAAAGTAAGTGACAGGGTATTCCATTGCCAGTAAGTGGTACCACTCTCCGCTCTTACATTGGAATTGCTGTATGCCTTGTAATAGCCAAGAAAATATGTTTTCCCATCACTTGCAATACTCAGGTTTTCCGTAGTTTGAGAAGTAAGCCCATAGTTTGTGTACAGTTTGCTGATTGTTTTGTTGGACTGGTTGATAAGTTTCAGGAAAAAATAATCTGCCGCTACATTCAAATCCGTGTTCTTCGTTCCGGAGACCGGGAAGTTCCCATCCAGTTTCCATTGCAGCAGGCTGCCAACCTGTGTTCCGTTTGAAGTTTTGCCGGAGGTGGTAGCGCTGGCGGAAAAACTTGCATTTGCGCTGCCGCTGAAGCTGGCGCTATTACCGGGTGTTATTGTTTTCTGTGTACCGCCCAGTGTAATGCTGATATCCGTAAACGTTGCATTTTTATAACTTACAGATGTAGTGGTTGTTCCCCCACCTCCGCCCGTTGTTCCACCACTTCCGCTTCCTCCGCCGGCACATTGCGATTGCGGATTGTTTGGATCTATGATAGGGATGTTAGTAAATGTGCCGGAAAAGTTCTTATAACTGTTTTGATAACTTGAACCGTCAAAATATTTTCCTTTAAACGAAAAAGTACCGCTGATGCGCTGGTTGGCATCGTCATAACCAGTTACTGTGGCGGTACCTGTACCTCCATCTATGGTATAATAACCGGGTGCTTCCCCAAGCTTTAATCCGTAAGATGCAAAACCCCAGTTTCCCGTACCTGTTTTGTCTTCATCCAGTGTAAAAATATTTTTGGTTGGGTTACCATCCCACAAAAGATCAAGCGATATAATACTGTTGTCCGGGAAGTGGCCCTGTACATGAATCTGCTGACCACCAGCCGCAGCATTTAACTGAATAAAGCCAATAACATCTTCACAGTTGGCTGTTTTTTTAGGATCGGAACAACCATAATCTATACACACTTCATAAACGCCTTTATCTGGTTTGTCCGGACTTGTGCTATTTTTTGTGCAGGATGTCAGTAAGCATACAATAACCAATCCTGCAATTATCTTTTTCATGACCATCGTTTTTTTAGTTAGAAATATTTATACTAATCCGGTGTAACAGTTGGCATAACCATCCTGTCAGTTGCTATTGCTTTACACCTCCAAACTCATATCGCTTTATGGTAAAATGTGCTACCTGGTTTGGATCGGGAACAGCACTCGTAGAATAATAATATGGCAGGCCCGTTTTGCAATTTTTGAGATAAGAATAATTAAAATTGGGGGCTGTTCCGGAGAATGACAAGGCCCTGGTATTAGTATCGTAATAACCCAGGCTTCCCAAACTGATTACATTTCCATTTTCTTTAACAATCAGCGACGTGTATTTGTCCTGTGGAAAAGGGCCTGTAAGTAATGTAATGGTTATTGTACTGTCTGTAAGTTTTGTAATGTTTACGGTTGCTGCGCCAGACTGATATTTTAACTGGTAATCCATTGGGGGCGCTACACAAGCAAACGTATTTCCCAGGCTTATATCCCCCGGTAAATATTTTCCTGTTCCGGAAAACATACCGGCTATTTTATCTGCGGCAGGCAGGTGGGCAGGAGGAGAAACCGTTTTATCCACACCCGGACAACCGGTTTGTGTAACCAAAATCCCTGCAAATGCCAGGCAATAAAGAGATCTTCTTAATAAAGTATTTTTCATTGTAAAAATTTTATACCCGCTTGCGGTTATTTTATAAATTCAAACTTAGTTTTAGCTGAATGGATGAGGTAGGAATTTTCTGTTTCAAAACAACAGTTGCGCCATTACCCTCACCCGTATCCGTATTGGTATATTGATAAGCGGTGTTCAGGCTGCCACTAAAATAATCAACGGATAAACCTATTACCCCCCATCTAACGCCGATGCCTGCACTGGTTTTTATACCAAATAGGTCTGAAATATTATCCGTACTAAAAATGAATTCTTCGGTTGAAGATGTGCCTGATTGCTTATAATAATCGAAGCTGGAAGCCTGCAGGACAGGTGCTGCCTGGAAATGGGCGTCTACCACGAGTTTCTTCACTATATTATATGAAACTACCGGCCCCAGTTTTGAAGACAGGCTTATAATACGGGAATCTACAATGCTTCCTCCTTTTGCGGAGGTATAATTGCTCCAGTCAATATTATTATACGTTGCAGAAAGAATGGTCCAGTCAAGGCCATACCTGAATGGGTGATCGCTGCTGTTGAAATAAATCTTTCTACCCAATTCAAATAGAAAGCCCTGTTTGGCTCCATAATAACCGCCAAGTATATTTTGTTTAACATTAGCAGTTGTAAAAGGCGCAGTACCAAAATTACCAGAGGGCAGGTTAAGGCCGAAGTTTATATATGCTGGCCTGAAAATTTTTGCTTTTTTTTGCTGGGCCGCACAAGTGAAGCATGCTAAAAAAAAGAAGATGGCAAAAGATGCTGATTTCATAATTATATAGTTTAAAGATTACATGTTTATTTGGAAAGCCTGCTTTGCAGTTCGGGTATTACATTTTCAAAACTCCTGAGTAACCGATCCCATGCCCGGAAAGATTCATCCGCACTGGCGGCTGTACCCGGCTTGGCTATTTCAGAAACAATTTTGGCTTTATAGGTAAGCGGATCACTGTTGCCGGTTTTAATAATTAACCTTGTACGTACAGTAGCAGCTTTAAAAGATTTTACCACCCATGATGTACACATATAACCGGTAGCTTTATCAGTTACTGCTATTACATCAAAATAACCTGTAATAATCCGGTTGATTAATTTCCACGATTCTTCTTCCGGCTTATTGGTGCGTATATCAATATCGTGATTGGCCAAATCGGTCACCAAAGAATTCTCCAGCGCATCATCTTTTTCAAGCTGTATATAATCTTTGGGTGGAATTTCATGGTTACCATCGTTTACATAATTGCGTTCCTGCGTTATAAAACCGGTTTTCTCTACCCGTACGTTAACGGTAGTATAAGCCGGTATCTTAATGGTGGTGCTGGTAGTAGCTACCTGTTTGCCATCTACAAAAATATTAGCGTTATTTTCTGTATTGATAAGCACTTTTTTTGATTTAACGGAACAAAATGCTGCAAAAGGAATACATACAAAAAAGGCGGTAGCATAAAGCAGTGAAAGAAAATTTTTCATGTTTACTATGTTTAAGATTAATTACAAACCCGGGGCAGACAAAAAGAATATGGTTTTACAAAAGGATAGTGGACCTGGCCATACAAAGCTGATGTACGGCAGGATTTTTACCAGGGGCATATTAACGGTAATCTGCCCAGGAAAAACACCCGGACAAAATCATGGCTATTGAAACGCACCGCCAAAATGCAGCGTCCATAAAAACATTTTAACCGCTATCTTCACAAAGGCAGGTTATGTTCTATTGAAGTTGTCCTTAGTGCAAATATTTATTAAAAGAAAAACCCCGGCAATACAAAGTAGTTGGTATTTTAAAATCAATTTGCCATTTTTAAATTGCGGTATCATAAAGAACAGTATTTTAACAGGTAACCATGGTTCTCCAAAAACAAATAGCGCTGCTAATTTTTATTCTGTTACCGGTTATCAATTACGCCCAATCGGTAATTATAAATGATACTACGGTGCCGCCTTATATTTTTATTAATAAATTTACCAGCTCCCTGCAAACAACTGAACTTATCCCTTTCGACTCGATACTGCAGGCCTCATCACAAAAAAAATTCCTTGCTACCGAAAACACACCGGTTATTTTTAAAGGGTATACTCCTTATTATTACTGGTACAGGTTCGTCATAAGCAATCATACCAGGTCAACAAAGAATTTTATTTTATTATTAGGAGGCCTTGGGATACGCTCCTCAGAGACCTGGCAGGGAAAAAATAAGAATTGGATCTCATTGGGGAAATCTGGATATCAATACCCTTTTGCAAAACGACCTTATGCTTATGTGCACCACGCTTTTCCAGTATGTGTAGCAGGGCTCAATACAGATACGTTTTACATTACCGTCAATGACAGTCACACCTATAAAGTAGAAAGCTTCGTTTTGGCTGAGCCTGGCTATATGAAGAAATTCGAACACCGGTTTTACTTCTCTTTCGGCATTATTACCGGGCTTTTATTTTTATTTGCCATCCTCAATTTGTATTTATACTTCTCTGTTAAAGAAAAAATTCATTTATACTATTGCCTGTACACGGCCGCTATGCTGTTTTTTTTGTTAAAAAACGAAGGATTAGATGGAGAATTTCTCGGGCTGGATTCTGCTGTCGGGTACAGGTCTACATGTATGGCAGGGGTTGCGGGGCTGGCCGTGGGTCTTCTTTTACATGTGGTGCAGTTGTTTTTAATAAACCTCCGGAAAGCGGGCATCCTGTTTAAGGCACTCTCGTTCATGAAATGGTTCATTTTTATTGCGGCTATCATTCAATTCATTGTGTTTTACATGCAACCGGCGAACATAATTGAATGGTTTGTTTATGAAGTGGCGAATAAAACGGGCTTACTGGCCTTCCCTTTAATACTTATTAGTTGTATATACAGTACCCTCAAAGGCTATAAGCCCGCGCTTTTCTTATTGGCCGGGATCACTTTATTCCTGGCAGGAGGAATAGCAAGAAGCCTTTTTATTGGCGCAAAAGGATTTATATTTCCACCTTCACTTTTTGAAATTGGATTGGTGGCAGAAGTATTTATCATTTCATTCGGGCTGATGTACCGTTACAATCAATATAAAAAAGAGAAAGAACATTTTAAAAAAGAACTTGAATTGCAGCAAATAGAAGTTGGCAAACAATTATTACTTACCCAGGAAGCAGAGCAGAAGCGCATTGCACAAGACCTGCACGATGAACTGGGTGGCAGCCTTGGAGCGCTAAAAATGACATTGCAAAGTTTTAATTTGCCGGATGAACAGGCTAACACACTTAACAGGCTGGTTGATACTGCATCCTCCAACACCCGGAACATTGCGCATAACCTGATGCCTCCTGAATTTGAAAACACAAGCCTGGAAGAATTACTGGATAAATTTTATCAACGCGTGAATACTGAGGGGGTAATTAATTTTCATTTTCTCAGTACCGGAACAACTCATCGCTTAAACAAACAGGATGAATTGATAATATACCGCATTATAATGGAGCTTACGAATAATATTATTAAACATGCCGGCGCCACTGAAGCAACCATCCAGTTGATTTATTACGAAACCTACCTTGAATTAATGGCTGAAGACAATGGAAAAGGTTTTGCAGAAAAAAAATCAGATGGTATTGGGCTGAAAAGCATCAAATCAAGGATTGATTATCTCCGGGGAAAATTAAATATAGATTCCGCTAACAGGGGGACTACCATAATGATACAGGTTCCTTATAAAACAACATAACATGGCGAACCAGATCAAGCTAATTATTGCTGATGATCATATATTATTCATTGACGGGCTTAAACTGCTGTTACGTGAAGAAAAAGATATGGCGCTTATTAATATTGCAAATGATGGAAAGGAGTTACTGGGTATTATGCATCATCAATTACCCGACGTGGTGCTGCTTGACATTAATATGCCGAAGATAAATGGCCTGGACGCCGTTCGGTTTATTAAACAATCCTACCCGGCCGTAATGGTAATAATGCTCTCCACCTACAATGAAGACCACCTGATTGAAAAAGCCAAACAGTATGGCGCCAACGGCTACCTCCTCAAAAACAGCAGTAAAGAAGAATTACTGCAAACCATACGTCTTGTAGCAGAAGGCCATAGCTGTTTCCCTTATCGTCTTCCAAAAATTGAAAATGTGTTTGACAGCACCGATAATTTTCTGAAACAGTTTAATCTTACCAAAAGAGAATTTGAAATAATACAACTGATAAAAAACGGTTATACCAATCAGCAGGTGGCAGAAAAATTGTATTTAAGCATTTACACCGTAGAAACCCACCGCAAAAATATTATGCAGAAATTAGGCTTAAATACCCCTTCCTCCTTAATGAAATTTATTGTTGAAAATAATATTTGAATAAAGGAATAACTATGCCCCGATTGACTCCTCTATTTCTTCGCCTTCTTCCTTTGCCTTTGCTTCCAGTGCGGCCAGGCCTTTTTTACCATACGCCAGCCTGGTGATTACTATAAACAATACCGGCACTATAAAAATCGCCAGCAGGGTAGCTGCCAGCATACCGCCCAGCACCGTCCAGCCAATGGTAGATCGTGCCACCGCACCTGCGCCTTCAGCAAAAGCCAGCGGCAGTACGCCCAATATAAAGGCCATGGAAGTCATAACAATGGGGCGTAACCGCAGATCAACCGCTTCCAGGGTAGCCTGCAGCAAAGGCATCCCCCTGTCTACCCTTTCCTTGGCAAACTCCACAATCAGGATGGCATTTTTTGCAGCAAGTCCTATCAGTGTAATCAATCCTATCTGTGCATATACGCTATTGGTTAACCTCGGAATAAAAGTAAGCGTAAGAATGGCGCCGAAAGCGCCCAACGGTACTGCCAGCAGCACGGAAAAGGGAACTGACCAGCTTTCATACAAAGCAGCCAGGAAAAGGAACACGAATACAATAGACAAAGAAAAAATGATAATGGTACTGCTGCCTGAATTGATTTCTTCACGGCTGAGACCGGAAAATTCATATCCATATCCCGCAGGTAAAACTTTTGCGGCTGTTTCTCTTAATGCCGCAATGGCCTGCCCACTGCTATAACCCGGGCCTGCACCGCCATTTATTTCTGCGGTACGGAATAGATTATAGTGCGATACCAGCGGTGCACTTTCTGTTACCTTATAAGTTACCAGCGTGCTTAATGGCAGTAAATTACCCGATTGGTTACGCACATAATATTTATCAAGGTTGCCGATACCCGCCCTGAATGCTGTATCCGCCTGTGCCACCACGTGGTAATTTCTCCCGTAAATGGTGAAGTCATTCACATAACGGCTACCCAAATACGTTTGCATGGTATTGTACACATCCGAAATGGATACACCCAGTTTTTTACATTTTTCACGATCCACATCAACCTGGTATCCTGGTGTTCGCGCAGTAAAAAATGAAAAAGCACGGCTGATTTCCGGTCTTTTGTTGGCTTCTGCCACAAAAGTATTGACTACTTTTTCAAATTGTTTTATATCATCGGTGCTTTCCTTTTGTTCCAGCTCAAAAGTAAAACCGCCTGTTTGGCCAAGACCGGGTATAGCAGGTGGAGAGATAACAATTATATTAGCACCCCTGATGGAAGTAAATTTTTTCTGCAGGGTAGCAATCAAACTGCTTAGCTGGAGTGATTTATCGGTACGCTTGTTCCAGGGCTGTAGCTGCGAAAACACGGTGCCGCTATTTGATTTGGCAGCAAAGGTTACTACGTTTAGCCCACCCAGGCCGGCGTAGTGCGCAATCCCGGGCGTTTGTTTAAGTATACTCATTACAGAGTCAAGCACTTCAAGACTCCGGGTAGTTGAGGAGGCTTCGGGCAATTCATAAGTAACGTACAACCGTCCTTCATCTTCTGATGGAATAAAACCGGTAGGCTTCGTTTTGAATAATAAACCGGTGCCTGCGTAAATGCAGACGAGTATAATAATGGTATAAGGAGCGCCTTTAATAGCTTTCTTTACACCGGCATTATACTTGTCGGTGGTTCTTTTAAACCACTCGTTAAACCTGAAAAAGAATGCATTTAACCCCTTCGATTTTTTATCTAAATGCATAGGCTTTAAGAACAGCGAGCATAAAGCCGGCGTTAATGATAAGGCTACAAAAGCAGATATCAGTACAGAGATGGCAATGGTGATGGCAAACTGCTGGTAAAGCCTTCCTACTATACCCGGTATAAATGCAACGGGCACAAATACCGCAGCCAGTATCAACGCAATGGCCACCACGGGGCCTGATATATCCTTCATGGCCTTTTTAGTAGCTTCTTTGGCAGATATTCCTTCCGTATCAATATAGTGCTGCACGGCTTCCACCACCACAATGGCATCATCCACCACAATACCAATGGCCAGTACAAAACCAAACATGGTAAGTGTATTAATGGTAAAACCCAGCGGAATAAACAAAGCAAATGTGCCAATGATGGAAACCGGGATGGCAAGTACCGGTATCAGTGTTGCCCGCCAGCTCTGGAGGAATAAAAACACCACCAGTATTACAAGACCCAGTGCTTCCAGCAATGTTATTATCACTTCATGTATGGATACCTGTACTACGGATACGCTTTCAAATGGCACCACATAATCTATATCTTTCGGAAAAGAATTCTTCAGGTTATCCATAGCCTTATAAATACCTTTTGCCACATCCAGTGCATTACTGCCCGGCGCCTGGTAAACCAACAGGTAAGAGGCTCTTTTACCATCTACAAAAGAATTACTTGCATAGCTGAATTTACCCAGTTCTGCACGCGCCACATCTTTGAGGTAGACGATTGATCCATCCTGTGGTTTTGTACGCACAATAATATCATTAAACTGCTGCACACTGTTTAAACGGCTGTTGGTAAAAACAGTGTATTCAAAAGCTTGTGATTTTGATTGCGGTGCAGAACCTACTGAGCCCGCCGCTATCTGCAGATTTTGTTCGGTAAGTGCAGCTACCACATCATTTGTTGTAAGTCCCAGCTGCGCCATTTTATCTGGCTGCAACCATATACGCATGCTAAAATCATCTGCCCTGGTAAAAATATCGCCTACACCACGTACGCGTAATAATGCATCCCTTACAAATATGTTGGTATAATTATCTGTAAATGTTACGTTGTGTGTTCCCTGCGGGGAAAACATAGCTACCAGCATTAAGATACTGGGGTTACGTTTACGTGTTGTAAGTCCCAGCCGTTTAACATCATCCGGCAACTGCGGTGTGGCAATACCTACGCGGTTTTGGATGTCCAGCGCCGCTATATCCGGGTTGGTTCCTACGGTAAGGTTTACATTAATAGTAGTACGGCCATCACTGGTACTGTTACTTTGCAGGTAAGCCATACCGGGGGTACCGTTTACCTGTGTTTCCACCGGTGTGGTAACGGTCTGCTCAACGGTTTGTGCATCAGCGCCGGTATAGCTGCCGGTAATCTGCACAATGGGCGGTGTAATATCGGGGTACTGGCTGATAGGCAGGTTTAATATTGCCAGCACACCCAGTAAAACAATTACCACAGAAATAACAATAGCGGTTACTGGTCTGCGTATGAAAGTATCTGCGATCATCTGATTAATTTCGTTACTAAGTTTTGAAAATCCGGTTTCGGGATTTACTGACAGATACTGTAGTCTTCAGAGACTGTGGTATTCTGTTTGCGGTATCAAAAACAATCTCAAAATCCCGCAATCAGCAATTATATTATTCCCTTCATACTGTTAAGAAGTATTACTTTGGTTTTACAGCAGCACTGTCTTTAGCAGGCTGTACCACTGTGCCGTCGCGTAGTTTCTGTACGCCTTCAATCACAATTTTATCATTTTCTTCAAGACCGCTTTTTACCATTATTTTATCATTGATAACCTGCCCGGTTTGTATTTTATGCTGTACCACTTTATTGCTGTCGCCTACCACATATACAAAATATTCCCCCATTTGCTCCATAACAGCTTTGGCCGGGATTAAAAGCGACTGGCTGTTGCCGTTATTCTTAACACGTATATTACAACTCATGCCGGCTTTCAGCAATTTTTCTTTATTGGGGAAAATAATCCTTGTTTTAATGGTACCTGTTTGCGGATCAACAGCACGGTCTATAAAACTGATATGGCCCGGGAATGAATAAACTGACTGATCGGGCAGGGCCAGTGAAAAAGTAGAATCTTTATCGCCACTTGCTTTTTGCTGCAGTAATGAGAAACGTGCAATTTCTTTTTGATCCACTGCTACGTCAACAGCAATGGGGTTGTCGGAAGAAATGGTATTTAAAATGGTTTGCCCCGGAGAAACAGCTGTACCTAATTTCACCTGGGATATACCAATGGTGCCTTCAAAAGGGGCATAAATGGTTGAATAGCGGACATTGGTTTGTACGCTGGATACATTTGCTTTTGCAGCTTCTAACTGCATTTTAGATGCCTGCAGATCTGCCTGCGCGTGTTCTGCTGTTTGCCGTGCAATGGCATCTTTTTTCAATAATTCAGCATACCGGTCTGCATCCTGCTGTGCTTTACCAAGGTTTGCATTGGCCACATTTAAATTGGCAACCGCCTGGTTATAGCTGGCCTGGTATTGCTGCTGGTCAATAGTAAATAATTTTTGACCTTTACTTACATGCTGCCCGTCTTTAAAAAAGACACCTGTTATATAGCCCGTTACCTGCGGTCTCAGCTGCACTTCATTTAAAGCAACTACCGTGGCAGGGTATTGATCAAAATAAACTGCATTGCCTTTTTGCACGGCATAAATAACTACAGGCACAGGCGGTGGAGGTGCCTTGGGCGCGTCTGCTTTATTGGAAGAGCCACAGGATTCTACAATTAAAATACCGCTTACACAGATGGCAAACAGTCCTGCAAAATTCAGTTTCATATATAATAGTGATTTATTCATTTTACGTTATTATCAACTTTTCAAATTCAAACTTTACTAATAACTTCTCCAAAGTTGATTAGTACTGAATACTTCCCAGTTGCTTTTGTACATCCAGTTTACTGCTCAGTACCCGGTACAATGCATTGGTATAATTTACCTGGGCAGAACGCAAATCTGTTTCTGCAAATATTACATCCAGGTAGGTTTTTACGCCTTCTTTGTACTGTAACTGTATAGTGTTATAAACATCCGTGGCTATGGCCAGGTTGTCTTTTAATATATTATAATAAACAAAAGAACTTTTATAAATGGCCAGCGCCTGGCTATAAGCGGCAGTAATATTATTTTTCAGTGCGATGATATCGTAATCAACTCTTTTTACCTGCAATGTTGCCTGCCTTATCTGCTGCACCCTTTTTCCACCCTGGAAAATGGGAAAAGCAAGCGACAGGCCTGCAAATGAATTGGGGTAATTATTGTTATACACTTTGGCAAAATCATCATTTAAAAAATTGGCATTATAGGTGCCGAACGCACTTACTACCGGCAAATAGCCCCATCTGTAATAACTCAGGTTGCTAACCTGTAAACGTTTCCGGGTTTGCAGTAACTGGTATTCAATCCGGTTTTCATAGGTGATTCCGGTACTGGTATCAATAAAAGCATCCCGTTCAAGCTGCGCGCTGTCGTACATTAAATCAAGCGGTTTATCAACAGGATATCCCATCTGGTTTCTCAGGTTCGCATATCCCGCATCCAGGTTTTCTTCGTCCTGGCGTTTTTGCGCTTTGGCATTATTCAGTGCAATAGTGGCCCTTTTGTAATCTATTTTATCAACTATACCGCCGTTATATTGATCATACGCGTTCTTAAAACTTTTTTCAAGCCTCGACAAAGTTTCGTTGTCCAGTGCAATCTGTTGCCGGGTCAGCAATACGTCATAAAACGCTTTGCTAACATTTACTGTAATGTCGATTTTATTACTAACCGTAGTTTGCTTTGCCTGTTTTCTTACATCATCTGCGCTTCGGCTGGCCAGTAAAACATCCCGGTTAAAAACATTCTGGGTTAATGCCAGTTGACCAAGTGAAGAATTGTTTACGCCCAGCCTTACCGGATTTCCACCAATCACTGAAGTCTGTAATTGAAAATTATGCTGAAAATTATAATTAAAATTCAGCTGCGGGTACCAGTCTGCCAGCCTTATCCTGATCTCTTTTTCGGTTATTTGTTCATCCAGCAAGGCCTGCTGGATAAGGGGCTGGTGCTTCACTGCATATTGTACGCAGTTTTGCAGGGAAGCGTCCTGCAAAAGCGAATCACTGGTTTGCGAATACGAAGGAAATATAGATCCAAACAAGAAAATTAAGCTCAGGTATTGTTTCATAATTATAATAAAAAGCAATGACTAATACAGGTAAGTTTTCCTTTTATAGAAAACTATTAGCAAGCAGCAAAAAGGTGGATTGTGTAAATGAATTGGCAAAGCTACTGATACGAAAACGAAAAATCAAACAGTTGTTTAACTTTTTTTACTTAATCAGAATTTAAT
>JBDSOC010000069.1:0-29283 GCA_039915085.1 Chitinophagaceae bacterium | reverse complement strand
GTGAGACGTGAGACGTGAGACGTGAGACGTGAGACGTGAGACGTGAGACGTGAGACGTGAGACGTGAGACGTGAGACGTGAGACGTGAGACGTGAGACGTGAGACGTGAGACGTGAGACGTGAATTTTTTGGAAATGCAAATTACACTATTCTGACATTTTTTGCGAAGACTTCTTCAGCCCTGTAAGGGCGTCATATGGAATAGCCCGGGGTGAAACCCCGGGAATAAAATATAGTTTAACGCCAGCCCTGAAGGGGCGTAACATAATCAAAAAAGAATTAAATGTTTTGATATTGCAAGGACCCTGCAAAATGGAAATTCAGCGTGCAAAATAAAAATTAAAATTCAAAAAGCAACCGGATATGCCGCTGCCCATTTTTAACTTTGCCTTTTAAATCCCTTTCAACTTCTTTCTTTGCGTAAGATAATTTTCAAACTGAGGCAAAGAGAAACTGCTGAGATTTTTTTCTTTGGTGAGCCCGCCTTTTTGCGCAGCCAATACACCATAACGGCAATCATCAAAACCTTCAGTAGTATGCGCATCAGGATCTATGGAAATGAGTACACCTTTTTCAACTGCTTCATTGATCCAGTACCAATCCATATCAAGCCTGCGGGGATGCGCATTTAGTTCTATTGCAACCTGCTGTTCCGCACAGGCCGCTATAATTCTTTTGTGGTCTACCGGGTAACCCTTACGGCTTAGCAATAATCTGCCGGTCATATGACCAAGAATAGTGGTATAAGGATTTTTTACAGCATTCAGCAGGCGAAGCATTGCTTTCTCCTCCGTCATTTTTAAATTCGCATGTACGGAAGTTATCACCAGGTCAAAGGTGGAAAGAATATTATCTGTGTAATCAAGGCTTCCGTCATTAAGAATATCACACTCTATACTTTTAAAAATTTTAAAGGGTGCATATTTTTGATTCAGTTCATCAACATAGCGGTGTTGCTCACGGATGCGATCTTCTTTTAGTCCATTGGCATAGAAGGCACTTTTGCTGTGATCGCTGATAACAAGGTATTCATATCCTTTCGCTATGCAGGCTTTTGCCATCTCTTCAATGGTATTGCTGCCATCACTCCAGTTACTGTGTGTATGGATGATCCCTTTTATATCATCTTCTGTGATTATATCCGGTAAGGCTTTGTTGCCTGTTTTTTCCAGTATGCCGGCAGCATCCCTGAGATATGCAGGAATATAAGTAATACCCGCAGCAGAAAATATAGCATCGTCATTATTTCCTGTTGCGCCAGTAAACCCGGCTTTCGGGAATTTTTTTATCAATGTATCAGTGAATGTAAACGGCCCGGTTGTAAGAAATAACCGCTCATGTAAATTGCCTGCGCCGGTATATAAATGGAGCTTCAATCCATTTTTTAATTTGTATATAAGTGTATTTTCTTCTTCCTGCAATAATTCTGGTGGCTGGGCAGTTTGAAATGCCGGTTTTATTTCAGCATTATTTTTTGAGATCACAAATTCCAGTTCATCAATAGTTAGATCTTGCCTGCGGTAAGCGCCGGTAACAGCAACTGCATCAGCTGAAAAACATTTTTCCAGGTAACCTTTTACAGATGGAAACATTGCTGCCACTTCAGCAAATAGGAAGCTTCCCTGGTTTTGTGTATAATATTCAATTGCTTCCTGTATACTCTTTTGTGTTTTTTCTCCAAAGCCTTTGTATAGTAACAAACGGTTTTCATTACATGCATATAATAACTCGCCAAGACTTTCAATGTCCATTTCTTTCCACACCGTGGCAATCTTTTTTGGCCCCAATCCTTTAATATTTAACATTTCAAGCACACCGGGCGGGGTGCTGAGAATTAAGTCATCCAGGACCTGTAATCTGCCGGTTTCAAGTATTTCGGTGATTTTTTTCGCTGCGGAGTCGCCGATGCCTTTTATAGAAGATAGCTTGTCTTGCGGAGTTTCTGACAATTGTTGCGGCAGTTTTTCAATATTAAAAGCAGCGGCAGCATATGATTTTGATTTAAAAGAATTGCCACCATGTATATCCATTAATTTAGAAAGCAATGAAAACTGGTCGGCTATAAAATTATTGTCCTTCATATTTATGCATTGAAAAATGGAATAGACAAAAATAAAGCATGCAGCTTGTATTTCAGGCTGCGCCCGGGTTTATAGTGATTGAAGACAAAAAAAAAGTCCCGGCAATTGCCAGGACTTTGAAGTATTTGTTAATTTGAAGAAGCTTATTTCTTCTTAGCTGCTTTCTTCTTAGGAGCAGCTTTTTTCGCAGCCTTTTTCTTAGGAGCTGCTTTTTTTGCTGCTGCTTTTTTCTTAGGAGCAGCTTTTTTCTTTGCGGCTTTCTTTGCAGTTGCCATGTTTTTTTTGAATTTAAATGGTTAGTAAAAGAATTTAACGAAGTTAAAAGTATAAACTTCTTTTAGAATACGCAAATTTTTTTGCGATTTATTAAATTTTTACTAAACAGCAGCCTCAACAGCATTAACAGAAACGAAAGTTTTGTTGCCGCGGGTTTTTTTAAATTCAACCAAACCATCAGTTAAAGCAAACAATGTAAAATCTTTTCCAAGGCCTACATTGGTACCAGGATGATAAACTGTGCCACGCTGACGAACAATGATATTACCAGATATAGCAGGTTGTCCGCCATAAATTTTTACACCAAGTCTTTTACTGTGCGAGTCACGACCATTCTTTACACTGCCTTCGCCTTTTTTATGTGCCATGAGAAAAAATTTTAAAATGTATAAGGGTTAAAAATTGCTGACAACTGCGACAGATCGCAATTAATTATGCAATGCTCTCAATTTTTATTTTTGTGTAATGAGTACGGTGACCTGTTTTTTTACGAAATCCTTTTCTTCTTTTCATTTTAAAAGCAATTACTTTTTCGCCTTTTACCTGGCCAAGTATTTCTGCTTTTACGATTGCTTTCAACGCTGCACCTGTACTAACTTTACCATCACTGTCGGTAAGCAATACTTCTGAAAACTCTACTTTGTCACCACTGGTGCCATCAACGCGGGGAACAAACAAAGTTTGTCCGTTTTCTACTTTAAATTGCTGGCCGGCTATTTTAACAACTGCGAACATAATAATCCGATTTAAGGATTGCAAAAGTAAGGCTATTTTTAATATAGACAAACATAAAATTCATTTATTTCAGGTAGATTTAACGCGTTCAACCCGGCTATCGGTTTATCTTTGTTCACCTATAACGTAAGAACTATGAAAGTCAAGTCTTTTCTTGCCAAGCCTTTTGCTTCATATGTGCACAGACAGGTTAAAAAAGATATGGCAAATGCTGTGGAAGACCAGCAAAAGATCTTCCAGGATTTGCTGAAAACAGGGGCCAGGACCATTTTTGGAGCCGATCATAAGCTGAATGAAGTAAAAACCTACGAGGAGTTCAAACAAGCGGTACCCATCAGGGATTACGAACAATACAAGCCTTACATAGAGCAGATAAAAGAAGGCAAGCACAACGTTTTATGGAAGGGACAGCCTATTTACCTGGCCAAAACCTCCGGCACTACCAGTGGTATTAAATATATACCTATCACAAACGATTCCATTCCCAATCATATTAATACGGCGCGCAATGCGCTGCTTTGTTATATGGCCGAGACTGGCAATAATAAGTTTGCCGATGGCAAAATGATCTTTTTGTCCGGTTCACCCGAACTGGAAAGAATAGCAGGAATCCCCACAGGCAGGTTAAGCGGTATCGTTAACCATCACATACCCAGGTACTTGCGTACCAACCAGTTACCCAGTTATGAAACCAATTGCATTGAGGAATGGGAGACAAAGCTGGATAAAATTGTAGAAGAAACGCTAAACCAGGATATGACCCTTATCAGCGGCATACCGCCATGGATGCAAATGTATTTTGACAGGCTGATGCAAGTAAGTAATAAACCACTCAAAGATCTATTTCCCAACTTGTCTGTGCTTGTACACGGAGGTGTAAATTTTGAACCGTACAAAGCAAAATTATTTAGCAGTGTTGGCAGAAAAATAGACAGTATTGAAACTTTTCCGGCATCAGAAGGCTTTTTTGCATTCCAGGACTCGCAGGAAAAGGAAGGATTATTACTAAATACCAACAGCGGTATTTTCTTTGAATTTGTTCCTGCAGCTGATATTCTGAAAGAGAATCCAACCCGTTTAAGCCTGAAAGATGTGCAGACCGGGGAGAATTATGCGATGCTGATAAACAATAATGCCGGTTTGTGGGGTTATAATCTTGGAGATACAGTAAAATTTCTTTCATTGGACCCTTATCGTATTGTTGTAACGGGGCGCGTCAAACATTTTATTTCTGCTTTTGGCGAACATGTAATTGGCGAGGAAGTGGAATACAGTTTAATGAAAGCTGCCGAAGAGGAGAATGTAAGCATTACAGAATTTACTGTAGCGCCTATGATACAACAGGGCAATGGTAAAAGTTTTCACGAATGGTTCGTGGAGTTTGAAAATCCTCCAAAAAGCCTCCACGAATTTGCTGAAAAAGTGGATAACAACCTGCGCAAAAAAAATATTTACTATGATGATTTGATTGCCGGTAATATTTTGAAGCAACTGCAGATTAAGCAGGTTCAGAAAAACGGTTTTATTGAATACATGAAAAGCATTGGTAAACTGGGCGGACAAAACAAAGTGCCCAGGCTCAGCAATGATCGCAAAGTAGCTGATGAACTGGAAAAATGGACAAATTAGGGGTTGCTGGTTGCGGGATTTTTTGATTTTTAAATTGCATGGCGTAGCATAGTCAAGCTACATCAATCGCTTTTGGTATCACAAATACAAATTGCTGTTGCGGATTAACCTATTGAAGGTTTATCCGGCAGTTGTGTCAAAACAAATCTTAAATTCCCCAATCTTAAAATCAGAAATTTATTAATACTTGATTATTTTCTTTACCATTACATCATTACCCATTACTGCCCTTACCATGTATGCACCGGCTGCATAACGGCTTATGTCAAGCGTATAATAATTGGATTGACCATTGGGAATTGTCTCCGCAACTTTTTGTCCGCCCATATTAAAAATAGCAATGCTTTTTATATTTACAGGCTGCGGATAAAACTGCACAATAACGGTTCCATTTGTTGGACTGGGTGTTACCAGGAAGCCCCTGCTTTTTAAATTTGGATTAATGGTTACCGTGCGCAGGTTTATATCATCAATATAAATATTGTTTTTAAAACCGGTGGTATTTCTGAAAGCCATCAAAATTTTACCGGCGCTGATATAATTGCTGATATTAACAGAGTCTTTTCTCCATTCAGCCGCAGCAGGTACAAATGCCGTTGTTATTGCAGTTGTATGCGTAACCAGGGTGGTTCCATATTTTTTATAAAGACTGGTATAAGTTTTACCGCAATCTGTACTTATCAGAACTTCCAGTGTATCCAGGCTATTATTGGTTGTACTAAAATTCGCAGAAGTAGCAGCTGCCACCTGGAACGAGAAAAAGGCAGAGTCAACGCCAGCAATCGTAGCGTCTGGCAGACGCAGGTAATCCTGCTGACCGACAGCACTATAAATGAAATTATTGATCATCACACTGCTATTGCCTGTCTTACCCACACCTGTTATTTTTTGCCAGGTCGTATTATTGTCCGGGTTCACAATATCCCAGCCGGTTGGTGGAAACACACTTCCTTCAAAACTTTCTGATACAGCCTTTACCGGTTCATTGTATTGAAAATTGATAGTCAGTGTGTCATTAAATGTATTCTGATCACTGCCGTTATTGGGATTGGATAAATAAACTTTTAATAAATGAATTCCTGGAGCAACAGTTATAGCATTGAGCGTGATATCGGCTGAAGCTTGCTGTGCCAGCGATCCTGTCCATGTATAAGTTACCGTAGTTGTATTATCTACAACAGTGGTTACAGTTAACGCTGTCAGCACTTGAGAACCACGGTTCCTGATAGTAATAGCCGGTGTAAAGGGATTGCTGCAAATACGCTGTGCCGGCTGATTAATCAATCTCAACTGCGCATCAAGGTTATAAGATACAGGCGCCTGGCAGGCAATAGAAGTTAGCAGGGAGGGCCGGTAAGCAACCAATGCGCTTTCCATACGGTCCACCTGCTGGCTGGTAAACATCACCAGGCATTCATCATAGGTATAATCCATATAGTTCTGGTACATAATACCATTACCCGCAGGTGTACATTGATCTGTTTTTATATTTGAAGGACAAACATAATCAGCAACGGACTGATTAGGGGTGTCGTCTACATAATCAGTACCCAGGCAATGGTTAGGGTCGCCACTACCACTACCTTCGTCATCGCCCCAGATATGGTACAGGTTAAAGTAATGACCGGTTTCATGCGTAAGGGTTTTGCCTTTGTTAAAACGGTCATCAGGTCCGCCGGGCAAGGAGTTTGAATCAATTACTACACCCTGCTCATTATCATTACTTCCTCCCGGAAAAGTAGAATAACCCAATACGCCATTTTCAAGCGTGCAAATCCATATATTATAGTAGCTGGAGGGATCCCAGGTATCTGCGCCAGCGGTAGCAGCATGTTTTACTCCATTGTCTTTATCATTAAAAGATTTTTTGGCGGTACTGATGCGCTCAATACCCGATGTAGGCTCCCCCGCTGGCGTTTGCCTGGCCAGGCAAAATTGGATGCCAGATTTACCAAACAGCGGTTTGAAATAAGAAGGTATGTTTACGGAGTCTCCATTATTACCGGCATAGTCCCTGTTTAAAGTATCCAGTTGTGCCTGAACCTGCGCATCGGTAACAAGGTTGGGGTTATTAAGCACAATATGAAAAACAACCGGCACAGTAAACATTATACGATTACCATTTCGCTGGTTTTGCGCATCGGACAGCCTGTAAATTCCCTGGCGAACAGCATTATTAAAACGACTTCTTTCCTGCTCAAATTTTTGTTTTAGCTGGGGATTAGCCTGTAGCTTAATTTCCAGGTTTTGCATGGTACCGCATCTCCCCGGTATTACATTGGTGTTTTCCTGGCCATATACAATACAGGCAAAGGCTATACAAAAAATAATAAGACAAACAGGCTTCAAAAATTTCATAAATCAGGCTTATTAAAGAAAAATAAACAGTTTTTGTTAATGGCTGTACCAGTTTAAGTATTTACGCTATCATTCTTTTTCTCATAAACCGGTTTAGCAGGAAGGTGGGTTAATCTGGTCGTGGCAATAATAATCGGGTTAAAATATGCTGGCAGCAATAGTAATGGAGCCGGTGTATATATTTGATACGTTGTAAGGACAGTTATTGTTGGGTTGTCAAAAGGGTTTTTACAAAAAATATCGTTGAGATTCATTTACACTTTTATTATGGCTTCATTGCCTGGCGATATTTTTATTTACAGCATAACAGCGCCCTGCAGAGATAGTTTGTAACAGGTAATATTATCTTCAAATATACACATTCCCTCTTCTCCGCCGTGTGGCGACCTTTGCGGCGGCATCGTACCATCACCGGGCCCGCGGGGGTATTCATTGGTATTGAAACCAGGCATAGACATTCCTTCCTTATCACGCTACAGACACCCGCGCGAATTTACTGCCAGCGGCCTGGTGCAGGTGTTAAGTGTTGGTTGTGCTTTGTATACCCCTGTATCTTTTATAAAACACAGGTAATTATTTTTATAAAATTCTTTTGCGCAAGAACGGTATAAAAAAATAGATGAAACCATGAAATATACCGGGGAATATGACCGCCAGCTGTAAACCAACCGGATAACTGATTCGTGTAACAGTATTTCATAATTCAATTTTACCTGTTTATTGCAGACTGCGTATTTTTGGTACATGAACAGAATCAAATTTGCGCTAACCGGGTTTACATTATTGCTGTTTTCTTTACATGCATGCAGTGCGCCCAAACAGGCAATAGGGGCGCAACCAATACAATCTGTAACAGCAGATACTTTTATAACAGGCCCACATATAAAGATGGATGAATTCCTGGAAAAAATGTTGCAATCAAAACCACAGTACTTTGCACAAATAGTACAAAACCGCAAAGCGCTTAAAGTCCAGATTATTTATACGCAAATAAACCGCAAGGCAAATAACGAAGCAGTTTTCACACCATATTATTTTAACATCGATTCTGCTGAATATTTTTATCCTGCCTCCACTGTAAAAATGCCGGTAGCACTGCTGGCATTACAGGCATTGCATGAATTAAGCCTGCCAGGCCTTGATAAAAACAGCACACTTATCACCGAAGGGGCCTATAGCAAACAAAGCCCGGTGTATAATGAACCAACAACCAGGGATGGGAGGCCTTCTGTGGGACAATATGTAAAGAAAATATTCATGGTGAGCGATAATAACGCCTTTAACCGTTTGTATGAATTTATGGGGCAGCAATACATTAATGATAAGTTGCACAAAATGGGTTATGCAGATGCAGAAATATTACACCGGCTGCAGGTAAGTATGACGCCCGATGAAAACCGCCATACCAACCCTGTTGGTTTTTATGATGCATTTGGGAAACTGCTGTATAAACAACCGATGCTGTTTAATGAAAACACATACAGTACCCGTAATGATTCTGCCGGCAATGGCTATTACAGCAACGGCCAGTTAATTAATCATGCCATGGATTTTTCTTTAAAAAACCGTATTTCCCTGCAGGATTTAACAGATATTTTGCGAAGTGTTTTGTTTCCGCAATCCGTATCCCAAAAGCAGCGGTTTAATTTTACAGAGGAGGATTATAAATTTGTAAAGCAATACATGTCGCAATTGCCGACAGAAAGTTTGTATCCGCCATATAGCGCTGATACAGCTGCATACTGGCCCGCCTATTGTAAATTTTTGTTGTATGGCGCAGAGAAAGGACCATTGACACCGAACATACGTATATTTAATAAGGTAGGTGACGCATATGGCTTTTTAACAGATGTAGCATATATAGTTGATTTTGAAAAAAAAATAGAGTTCATGTTAAGTGCCAGAATTTATTGTAACGCTGATGGCATTTTAAATGATGATGCGTATGATTATGAAACAACAGGTTTTCCATTTATGAAACAGCTGGGTAAAATGATTTATGAATATGAATTAGCAAGGCCGCGTACAGTAAAACCCGATCTGTCGGCATTTAAAATGATTTACGATAAATAAGCAGTACCCTGTATGAGATATGTTGTATGGATGATATTAATTGCTGTGGTAGTTTTTGTTTCGTGCAAAAAATCAAACAGTGCCAATGCGGGTGTTTTGTTGTACAATGCTACCTGGTCTTTACCCGCTATTACCGCAGCATGGAATGGTGCCGGTATTGTAACCAGCGCTATTGCACAGGGGCAAAGTTCCGGTACGGCAGATTCCGCTTATATACAAGTGCCGGCAGGAACCAATCTTATAACTTTAAAAGCAGGTGCTAATACACTTCTTGATAAAAATATATATGCGGCTGCAGCAGCCGGAAGCAGTTTTATTTTTTTTGATACCAGTACAGCAGCAGCGCCCACACGCATTGTACAGTTGACCGATGATCTTTCGCTGCCGGATACCTTTCAGCTCAAATACCGCATGCTTAACCTGGTGCCTGATACAAGTGTAAGAGTGGATATATGGCTGGTTAACGGAATCACTGACAGTGCAAGGCTTGATACGGCCAGTAGCTTTGTTGGCACTACAGCAATAGCTTCTTCCATGCAAACATTTAATATACTTTCATTTCATGGGGGCAACTATACCATAAAAATTAAAAAAACAGGTACAGGACAAGTATATATTTCCATGCCTGGTTATCCGTTTGCCATCAAGGGCATTTACAGTATTATATTTTCCGGGCTTCTTACTGGTACAGGCAATGCCGGTTTTAAGTTATCCGTATTGCATCATCACATTCCATAGAAACCCGGTAAGCAATAATTTCAGGTTAAATGAAAAAAGAATAAATGCCAGGTATACAGAACGCATCTCTTGCTTTTCTCATAATATTGCTCTTTTTATATTCATTGCCGGTAAGCAAACCAATATACCCAAACAATAAAAAATACCTGTAGCGGTACCCTGAACCATAGATAACTGGTGCCACTTCCTTCATAATTAGTCGCGCCTCAAAAAGTCTTGAATCTTTGCTGGCACGGGTTACCCTTTCTTATTGTATTTAAAAAAATACCAGTTTATTACAGAATGGTATGATATCTTGCAAAATCATATTTTCAAATTTGTCTTTTGGTACTTTTTTTATGGAAAAAAAGTACCGCAAAAAAGCCAGTCGAAATCTAGCTCATCCGGCCTAAGGCCAACCTTCTCCAACAATGGAGAAGGAAAATGGAAACGTCTCTATTTGCCCGATTTCGACACAGTTCCTTGATTAAGCTGCTGTACTACTGTGACTTCAACTCCACCAATCCTACCTTTTGAGGGACGACTAACTACCTTTTTGATAATCTGCTTTTTTTATAGCGGCATTAATATTTGCAGGAATAATCAATATAAAAAATACAATTATAGCAATGGCTGCGGTTTGTCGCCAGCCCGGCAATAGCAATGCAAGCGCTGCAATTATTTCCAATATGCCTGTTGCCAGCACAATTTGTTTTTTAAAAGGAAAAAAAAATGGCATCATCAGGGTCATTCATTTTGAAAAAGCAAAATGAGCAATACTGGTAAAAAGAAACATGGCGCTCATGGCAATGGTTCCTGCAAGTGAAAAGTCCCATTCACTATTGACAAGACTTATGCAAAAAGCGAAAGAACAAATACAATTAGTAATACAAGTAATGGTTTCATAAACGGCTGCTCACTGTTATGGTTTAAGTATCAAAGTAAGGCGTTTGCGGAAGCCATATCCGCCGGGTTTCAACAGCTTTTCTCCAGCTGTCAAAACTTATCAGCATCAGGTGCTGGTTAAGCAAAAAATCTTTATCAATCTTTTTTTCATTGTACAGCGAAATATGGCCTGGGGTTGTCCGTTCTATGGCTTCTATGGATCCTTTTATCTCCGGGTTTTGTTTTATAATACCGGTATTGTCTGTTACAATGATTCTTGCTTTGTTATTGTGAATTAATTTTTGTGCATAAATGAGTAAGAAGCTGTCGCTGACAGAAAATATGGGAATAAATATATTCACCGCTTTCTTAAGCCCTTTATCAACATAAATCCCACGGGAACCTTCACATTTTTAATTATGTTTTTGGTGCGCTCAATGGTCAGTTACAATCAGTCAGGCACATGCGCTTTAAAATCCTGGTTATTGAAAGGGGGAGCCGATGGTATTTTAATAACATTAAATTCATGATTGGTTGCCCGGTGGCAATTATTGCAGGTGGCAGTCAATAAAACAAAACCGCTTTTAAATTTTTGTGTTTCTTTTGCGGCGATTGCCATGCTGATGCTGTCAATTGCAGGATTGATCATAATAAGCTTTTGGACCTCTGGCCTGTCGGCGCAAAAAACAGGAATGTCTTCTAACGCTTCTTTTATTTCCCCTATTTCAAAATCTGCCAGTTGCCAGTTTTGATTTTCTCCTGCAAACCACAATTTGGCATGGTGTATCTGGATTGAACTCATAAATTCTCCCAACCCGGGTTTATAAGTTTGCGCAAGCTTTTTTTCCAGGCTGTCTATACGGTTTTGCATTGCCTGCGTTTGATCTGCTGTTGAATGATTGCAGGATAATACAATGATAGTTGATAAAAGAATGAGCACGACCTTCATTTCATTGATAATTAATTTTAAGGAAAGTTACAATAAACTGCCGTAACCGTTCTAAACTGCAGCAGCCACAGACTTCCTCAATATTGTTGCAACCAATATTTTAATCCTCAATTCAGAAATGGCTTTGTAGCGAATGTATGATGCCTGGTAGTAGTTCTGTTGCAGGCCAAAAAAAATCCTGCCTTTAAAGACAGGATTAAATTATTTATAATCTCCGGTGAGGACACCGGCCATGGCTTTATTTATGCTACAGCTTTATTCACCAGGTCTGCTGCTTCGCTGAGTACAATAGCAGATTTTACTTTTAGCCCGCTTTCGTCAATCAGTTTTTTTGCTTCTGTTGCATTGGTGCCCTGCAGCCGGACAATAATAGGAACAGTAATATTACCCATACTCTTATAGGCATCTATCACACCCTGTGCAACACGATCGCAACGCACAATACCGCCAAATATATTAATAAGTATGGCTTTTACTTTTGGATCTTTTAATATAATGCGGAAACCGGCTTCCACCGTTTGTGCATTGGCAGTACCACCTACATCAAGGAAATTAGCAGGCTCACCGCCACTTAGTTTAATCATATCCATGGTGGCCATGGCAAGACCGGCCCCATTTACCATACAACCTACATTGCCATCCAGTTTTACAAAATTAAGGTTGTATTTACCTGCTTCTACTTCGGTAGGGTCTTCTTCGCTGATGTCGCGCAGTGCTTCCAGCTCGGGATGACGCATCATGGCGTTATCATCCAGGTTCATTTTGCAGTCAACCGCAATTATTTTTTCATCACTGGTTTTAAATAATGGATTTATTTCCAGCATAGAACAATCCAAACCTACATAGGCATTGTATAAATTAGTAACAAATCTTACGCAATTTTTTAGTGCTTCACCGCTTAGCCCTAAATTAAAAGCAATTTTTCTTGCCTGGAAAGGCTGCAGTGCGCCGCCGGGGTGAACCCATTCTTTATAAATTTTTTCAGGAGTATCATGTGCCACATCTTCAATATTCATACCTCCTTCGGTACTGTACATGATTACGTTTTGTCCCCTGGCCCTGTCGAGCAAAACTGACAAATAAAATTCTTTTACAGGGTTGGCACCGGGATAATATACGTCCTGTGCTATTAATACTTTATTTACTACTTTGCCAGCTTCACCTGTTTGTATGGTAACCAATGTGCCGCCAAGTAAATTGGAAGCTATTTGTTTTACATCTTCCGCATTTTTTCCTACCGCTACACCACGTTGCTCTGTACCCACAATTTTTCCTTTACCACGGCCGCCGGCATGTATCTGTGCTTTTACCACGGCAAAGCTGTTGCCATAGGTTACTTTTAATTGTTTATAAGCTTCTTCTGCCGCACCTGCATTGTCTACAGGAATGCCTTCCTGTACGGGTACATTGTATTTTTTCAATAATTCCTTGGCCTGGTATTCATGAAGATTCATACAGTAAAATTTAGTGACGAAGATAAGGGAAAGCTGCTTTATAGGAAGCAGCCGGTTTTCCGGGAAAGTATGTCGCTGATTCACTGATTTCTGGTATATAAGGATATCCAAATCTCCGGAAGCCGATATAAATCTCAATTCTATCGAAAACCGTCAAATTTTATTTAAACTTTTGAAACCATCTATAGTCAATACCCCGGCTTTAATTAAATGGCTTTATACCTGTAAAAAGGCACCCGTCAGATTCATCCATACTAATCAGCGTATCATGAAAAGAACATTTATTACCCTTCTGTTTTCTATCCTGGTGTTCAATATTTTTGCACAGGAAGATACTGCTGCTAAAACTGCCGTAACAGCGGATACCATTACCCAAAAACCCAAAACTACAGCGCTGAAATCTTATTTTTCAGCTTCGCTTGGCTTTCTTTCCAACTCAGTGTATAATGGCCGGAAAGATTCTGTTGCTACTCCTTACATTACACCAACAATTGGTTATTACGATAAATCAGGTTTTTTTATTGACGGTTCATTGTCATACCTGGCAAGGGCTGGTAGCAGCCGCGTAGATCTTTTTAATATTGAAGCCGGCTATGATTTTTACCTTGGCAATTTTGATGGTGAAATTTCGGCCAATAAATCTTTTTACAATAGCAGCAGTACCAATGTTACATCACAAATTACAGGGAGCGTACTGGCCTCAGGAGGGTATGATCTTGTTTACATCAAACCGACGATTGAAGCTGGTATTAATTTTGGCAACAAGTCTGATTACCTGGTCAATTTTGGACTGGAGCATACTTTCTACCAGCTAAAAGATAAATTGCAGATTACCCCCGGCTTAAAGGCCAATGGCAGTACACAAAACTATTACGGTTCTTATTACAACAAACGCAAAGTGGGTGGCAAAAGAAAAAACGCCGGCATTACTTATGATGTAACGGCCACGGTAGAAGATGCAGCTAAATATAAGATACTGGATTATGGTTTCAGTATGCCGGTAAGTTATAGCATTAAGAAATTTACGCTGAGCCTTTCACCTGCTTATGTGATTCCTGTAAATCCTGCAATAGTAACGGTAATGTTAGTGCCCGAAGCAGGGGGCGTTACCAGAATAAAAACATCTGCCGAAGTTATCAGCAATACATTTTATTGTTCTTTTGGGGTGAGTTATAAGTTTTAAGAATTTGCTGATGCTGAAATTTTACCTGGTGATGCTGCTGCACGAAATTCCAAAATACCATAATCAGAAATATTGAATCAGGCAATTGGCTGTACTTTTGCATCAATATAAAAACAGGAATTCATATGGTTGATTTTTTGCCGGATACAGACAGGTGCCTGGAAGTGTTACAGGCTGGTGGCGTTATTTTGTACCCAACAGATACCGTATGGGGTCTTGGTTGTGATGCTACCAATGCAAATGCAGTAGAAAAAATATTTACCATTAAACAACGGCCCGAAGCAAAAAGCCTGATAGTATTGATGGCGGACGAGCGGGATATTTTGCAATATGTAGCTGCGCCGGATATGGAGGTGTTTAATTACTTAAATACAGTTGCCAAACCCACTACCATTATTTATGATGGCATTATCGGGTTGGCAGAAAATTTATTGGCAGCAGATGGCAGTGCCGGTATACGTATTGTAAAAGATTCTTTTTGCAAACATGTAATAAAGCGTTTTCGCAGGCCCATTGTTTCCACTTCTGCAAACATCAGCGGTGAACCAACCCCAACTATCTTTGACGATATACCTGCATCAGTTAAATCAGCCGTTGATTATATAGTTCAATACAGGCAAAATGATACGGTGGCTGCAAAACCGTCTGCTATTGTAAAATGGAAAGCTGGCGCTGTTGTGGTGATAAGACCATAATAATATCGTGATCTAAGGATGTGGAAAGAAAAGTTGCTGATTTCGGTATGTAGTTGTTTATTGATTTCTTTTGATGCTGCACGCTAAGCAAATAACAAAATCCCCAAATCAATAAATCAGAAATTCTTACTGCTTATATTTGTCTCTTGCAAAAATTCCTTATCATACAAACAGCGTTTATTGGTGATGTGGTGCTGGCTACCGGTATCATAGAAAAATTGCATACTTATTTTCCTGGTGCGCAAATAGATTTTTTGCTGAGAAAGGGCAATGAGGGCTTGCTGGCAAATCATCCTTACCTGCGTGAAGTATTAGTATGGGATAAAAAGGAAGGAAAACTAAAAGACCTGCTCAGGCTGCTGCATATCATACGTAATAACAAATATGATAAAGTAATCAATGTACAGCGTTTTACCGCTACCGGTATTATAACCGCTTTTTCACTTGCAGCAGAAAAAATCGGGTTTGATAAAAACCCGCTTAGCTATTTGTTTACAACCAGCGTGAAACATGTTATCAGTACAAGCAAACAACCCAAACATGAAATTGAACGCAATAATGATCTAATTGCTCATTTTACCGATGCCGTGGTTTTTAAACCCCGTTTATATCCTTCCGGGAATGACTTTACTGCTGTTCAGTCTTATAAACAAGCGCCATACATCTGCATAGCCCCTTCTTCTGTATGGTTTACCAAACAATACCCGGCAGATAAATGGATTAGCTTTATAAAGCAAGTGCCTTCTCAATACAGTATTTATCTTTTAGGCGCACCATCCGATAAAACTTTGTGCGATGATATTATAAAAGCCTGTGCCGGCAGTAGCATTACTAATTTATGTGGCAAGCTTAATTTCTTACAGTCGGCAGCACTGATGAAAGATGCACAGATGAATTATGTAAATGATTCGGCGCCTATGCATTTTGCTTCTTCGGTTAACGCACCGGTAACGGCGGTCTATTGTTCTACGTTGCCATCGTTTGGTTTTGGACCGGTTAGCGATGCCAGTTTTATTGTTGAAACCAGTGAGCCACTAGCCTGTCGTCCCTGTGGTTTGCATGGCAGAAAAGCCTGTCCGCTTGGTCATTTTAAATGTGCCTATAGAATCAGGGATGAGCAATTACTCGATACAATTCCTGATTTCTGATTACGGGATTTTGAAATTTGCCTGAAATTCACAGTCAAAGAAATCCCAAAATATCGAAATCAGCAATTTCTCATTTGTTATTTTTGCCATAATGGAGATCAATTGCACGGAAAGAGAATTATTTGTATTTAAAAAGATTGCACATGCTGCTGAGGCATTGCAGACCCCGTGCTATATTATTGGTGGGTTTGTGCGCGATAAACTGATTGGCCGCAAAACAAAAGATGCAGATATTGTTTGTGTGGGAAATGGTATTGACCTGGCACACAAAGTAGCCGTACATTTTAATCCCGTTCCACCGGTTGCATTTTTTAAAACTTATGGCACCGCTCAAATAAAACTGGATGATTTTGAAATTGAATTTGTAGGTGCCAGGAAAGAAAGTTATAAATTTCACAGCCGTAACCCTGATGTTGTTCCGGGTACGCTTGAAGATGATCAGAACAGGAGAGACTTTACCATTAACGCCCTTGCTATCAGTTTAAATGCAGCAGATTATGGAAAGCTGCTGGATCCTTTTACCGGTTTACAGGATTTGGCTGATAAAATTATCAGGACACCCCTTAACCCCGATCAGACATTCAGCGATGATCCTCTGCGTATGTTACGGGCCATTCGCTTTGCCGCACAATTGCAGTTTGTGATAGCAGATGAAACATGGCAGGGTATAAAACAAAACGTTCAGCGTATAAAAATTATAACACAGGAACGCATTACCGATGAATTGAATAAAATACTGCTGAGCCCGGTGCCTTCTGTTGGTTTTGATTTGCTTTACCAGAGTGGTTTGCTGCATATTATTTTTCCACAGATGGTTGACCTGGAAGGTGCGGAGTACATTGATGGCAAGGGTCATAAGGACAATTTCTACCACACCCTGCAGGTGATAGATAATATTTGTAAAAAAACGGATGACCTGTGGCTGCGCTGGGCAGCTTTATTGCATGATATCGGGAAACCCGCTACTAAAAAATTTGAAGAAGGACATGGGTGGACTTTTCACGGGCATGAGGTAATTGGCGGCAGGATGGTTCCTAAAATATTTGCTAAATTAAAATTGCCACAGAACGAAAAAATGCGCTTTGTACGTAAATTGGTGGAGTTGCACCTGCGTCCCATTGGGCTAACAAAAGAAAATATTACAGATTCAGCCATACGCCGTTTGTTGTTTGATGCAAGTGAAGATGTGGAAGCGCTGATGACTTTGTGCGAGGCCGATATAACTTCCAAAAATAAACTGAAAGTAAAACGCTATCTCGAAAATTTTGAACTGGTGCGTCAGCGAATGGAAGTCGTAGAAGAAAAAGATCGCATCCGCACCTGGCAACCACCTATTACCGGTGAAATGATTATGGAAATATTTGCTTTGCAACCCTGCCGGGCAGTAGGTGATATAAAGAACGCAATAAAAGATGCCATATTAGACGGAGATATTCAAAACAATTACGAAGCGGCTTATGAACTAATGCTCAGGAAAGCCCGGGAACTTAACCTTCAACCTGTGAAATAATCAATGGGTGATGTATGCGGCAACCAGCATATAATTAACAGTCTGGTTGTAAATTGGATAATTGTTTTACTTTTGAACCGAATGTATGGAAATGATAGTTTTGTAAAGTGATTACAATAAATGGACGGTAGAAAATCTTAAATCGAAAATACAGCAATGGCTATTTTAAAATTCAGGGTATATTTTGAGCAGGATGACAGCGTTTACCGGGACGTGGCTATACGGCATACGCAAAATTTTTTGCAATTGCACCATGCCATATTAAAGTCGTATGAATTCGACAATAAGCACCAGGCTACTTTTTACAGAAGTAATGACCACTGGCAGCGCGGTAAGGAAATTACCCTGGCCAAATATGATAAGAAATATAAAGTTGAACCATTACTGATGGAAGCAACTGCAGTAGGTTCAGAAATTATAGATCCCAACCAGAAATTTGTGTATGAATATGATTTCACAAAAAACTGGGTTTTCTGGCTGGAACTGATAAACGTTTCCAAGGAAGAAAATCCACGTCTTGAATACCCGGCTACGGTGAGAACAGAAGGTATTGCCCCATCCCAGTATGGTACCAAAGGTTTGGTAAGCGATAAACTTGCCGAGATGGAAGAAAAATATGATTTGGTAACCGGCGCTGAAGGATTTGGTGAAGAGGGAGAAGGCAGCGGGGATATAGCAGGCGAAGAAGCTGGTGAAGATGTAGCAGGCGGGGAAGCGGGTGAAGAAAGCGCAGAAGAGATATAGATATTATAGTTACAAACTGAATTAAGAGTTAAGAATTAAGTGTTTATCACTCTTAGTTCTTAGCTCTTAATTTTTAATTGATGTATAACTATGGCAGGTAAAACCTGTATTATTATTGCCGGTCCAACGGCAGTGGGTAAAACAAATGTATCCATTGCGCTGGCGCAACATTTTACAACCGCTATTGTTTCTGCAGACTCAAGGCAATGTTATAATGAGCTGAATATTGGCGTGGCGAAACCCACCAGGGAACAATTACAACTGGTAAAACACTATTTCATTAATTCTCATTCAATTGCGGAAAATGTAAATGCCGGCATGTTTGAGCAATATGCGCTCAATGCTGTTGATGAAATTTTTTTGAAATGTGATACAGCCATAATGGTGGGTGGCACCGGTTTATACATCAGGGCATTTTGTGAAGGTATGGACGCAATACCGGCTCCGGATGCGGTATTGCGGGATGAGATAAGCAAACGATACAATGAAGAGGGCATCCATTGGCTGCAAAATGAGATCAAAGAAAAGGACTTTTTATGGTATAATACGGGTGAAATACAAAACCCTCAAAGAATAATGAGGGCGCTTGAAGTCGTCCTGCATACAGGTAAATCAATTTTATCATTTCAGCACGCAGCAAAAGCGGAGCGGAATTTTAAAATAATAAAAATCGGTTTAACGCTGCCGCGCGAAGAATTATACCGCAATATAAATATGCGTGTGGATGAAATGATAAAGGATGGTTTGGAAAAAGAAGTTCGTTCACTGGTGCAGTACCGCAACCTGAATGCCTTGCAGACAGTGGGTTACAGAGAAATGTTTGAATATATAGATGGGGCTGTTGATCTGGATACGGCTATCGGCAATATCAAAAAAAATACCCGTCATTATGCAAAGCGCCAGTTAACATGGTTTACAAAAGATGAAGCAATGCACTGGTTTTCACCTCTTGATTACAATCAACTTATTAGTTATTTGCGTAACTTGGTGTAAGAATTGCGGAGGTTTGTGATCTACTATCCAATAATTAAAATTACACAGACGATAACGGATTTTAACCTAACGGAAATCTGTGAAAGACCCAACCATCCATCTATCTTTTTGAAAGCCGCGTAAAAAACACAGGTTTAGGCGCTGATCTCAAAAAAACAAGAATGCCCCCTCGCCATGAAGGGGCATTCTTATTTGGCGCAGGCGCCAGCGGAACCGCAATAAATAATTTACCTAATTTCATTAAGCGCAAAAAGGTGGCCGGTGCTAACCAGCCACCTTGAACGCCGCGGTTGCTGTGTCCATCAACCGCAAGATGGAAATGAATTTTTTTTAAACAGGTTTTGTTCACCTGTTTTTATTTATGGAATTACTGCCTGGTCAGAATTTATCCCAAAAAAGTTTAGTCGTTACATCATCGCCACCAATAGACGAAGACGCGTTTTTATAGTTAACCGTATTTACGTTTTGCTCATTTATAGGATATGTAAATCTTACGGGGTAATCAGTAGCTGCATTTGAGGGTGCGGGCAATACAGGATAATCCAATCTTCTCTGTTCTATCCACGCATCCCATCCACGGTTATACAATGCCAGCCATTTCTGGGTACCTATTTTTTGCTTGTATGTTCCCGGTGCGGTTGCGTAATCAACACCAGGCCGGGCAAGGTATGTTGCTGCATCTGCTGCAGAGCCACCCCAGAAAAGAATTGACGCTGTGATGGCGCTGTTATAATGAGATGCGGCTGTTCCTCCATCAACTGAGAAACCTCTTTCTATTGCTTCGGCCAGTAGAAATTCCACTTCTGCATAATCCATCAGGTCGCCCGGAAAATCAGGATAGGTTAGTTTTCCCGCGTCTGTAACATCGCCGGGGCTAAACTGTTTAACAAGGCCCGCAGGTTTTGAAAAAGCTGAATAAGAACTTGATTTGCCGGGGGTATTGCCTGAATATTTGCCCGTACCATCCAACGTAAAATAAAAAGAAAGCCTGGGATCACTTTCGGTATTCATAAGGTTAACAATAGTACTGTTTGCAATAAAATCTTTTCTTCCGCTTTGTACAAGATCTACCCAAACTGGATTTGTGTTAGGCGGACTGGATACATATTTAAACAGCGCATTGTTGTTATTGGATGCAAAGACAGCATTGGTAATAGCCGATTCTACAACTGACTTTGCTTTTGGTGCATCATAATCAGCAATGGTCATTCCCAGCCTGAGTTTTAAAGAATTACCAAATTTCTTCCATGCTGTTACATCGCCGCTGTAAATAATATCTGCAGCGCCAAAGCTGGAAGCGGTTGCATCCAGGGCAGCTATACTGGAATCCAGCCGGGTAAGCAGGTCATAGTAAGCATCTTTCTGATTATCGTATTTTGGAAAAATATTCTTTATGTCCAGTGCTTGTTTATAGGGCACGTCACCAAAAGAAGTGATAAGGTAATACCAGGTATACACTTCCATGATATCAGTAATGGCCAGCTTATTCTTTTGTGTTGGGGCGTCCAGCGCTTCTGTTGGAATAATTGCTTTGGCTTCCTGGAAATCACGTAACACATCGCGGTTCAGCGCATCCCACATGTTATCCGGAATCTGGCGGGTAACAATATCATAACGGCTTTCATCCGTATACGTTGTTTCCTGCCAGTACTGTACCACCAATCTGAATATATTAAGATTTACATTGGAGGATGTTAACGTATTGGTTAATGTTCGCTGTGCATTGGTAAACAGTGCGGCAGAAGGGAGACTGGTAGGATTCTTGGGATCCTGGTTTAAACCTGTCAGATCTTTTCTGCATCCCGCAAACAACAGTGCGGCTATAGCAAATATGATTATTTTTTTCATAATTTTTTTTTAGAAATTTAATTTAACATTGAAAGCAAATGATCTTATAGCAGGGTAGGCCCCGGTTTGAAAACCCTGCAGGTTACCGGAGCTGAAACCTTCTTCGGGATCAGAATAAGGCAGGTTTTTATGAATGATCCATAAATTCCTTCCTATCAATGAAAAGTCTACTCCTTTAAAAGGTGCAATCCTGGCTATTGTTTTTGCAGGCAAAGAATACGTAAGAACGGCTTCTCTCAGTTTAACAAAACTTGCATCATAAACAAAAGCAGCATCGGGATTAATGGAATAACCGTAAGCACCATAATCACTGTTGCTTGTCCTGGTAGTATTTGTTTTACCGTCTTCAGTTACACCCGGCCTTATAAATCCACCGCCATCGGCAAGATCATTTCTGGAAGGATTACCCAGGTCATTCAGACCGGCTGTTTCTTTGTATAAGCCGGTTGCCAGTCCATAATACATATCTGTTGAGAAAACACTTCCGCCTTTGCGGATATCAATTAAAAAGCTAAATGAAATATTTTTGTACTTAAACGAGTTGTTAATACCCCCAATCCACTCGGGATTTATATTTCCGATCGTTTCATTGGACGTGCCCGATTTAAGATAGTCACCACCTGCGTCAACTGTTTTCTGGCCATCTTTATAAATAAAATTTGTACCACGGATGGTTCCGTAAGGCTGGTTTAAAGAAGCATTCAGTGTTACACCTCCCTGGTAAGAACCCAAAACAAGGTTTTCTGATTCCTGTCCAAGATCATCTTTAAACAAAGCCAGCACTTTATTCCTGTTGCGTGTCCAGTTCACATTAACGGTCCATGAAAAATTTTCTGATTTGAAAGGGGTGCCGTATACACTCAGCTCAATGCCCTGGTTTTGTACTGTTCCTGAATTAAGATAGTAAGCTGTATAACCCGTGGAGGTAGACAGTGTCACAGGTACAATCTGGTCAACGGTCTTCGTTTTATAATAAGTAACATCAAACCCGAGACGGTTTTTCAGGAAAGCCATTTCAAGGCCCAGTTCTGCACTTTTGGTACGCTCAGGTTTAAGATTCACATTGTTTTTTGTGCCTGGAACAGTAGCCTGGCCTACTGAACCAATCGGGGGTAATACATTGTAAACGTCATTTACACTGTAAATAGGGGCATCGTTGCCTACTTCAGCATAGTTGGCTCTTAATTTTCCGTAAGATAACCAGGGTGTGCCTTTTGTCAATTCTGAGAAAGCAAAACCGAGTGATACAGAAGGATAATAATAAACATTGTTTCCTTCCGGCAGTGTTGAAGATGCATCCCTGCGGATAGTGCCATCCAGGGTTACCATATTTCTCCATGAAACAGTACCACCGGCAAAAACACCCTGCACTTCTCTTCTGCGATCTGCTTCTGTGGGTGCATTGGGTGTATTCAAAGAATTATTCAGTGAATAGACGGCCGGAACGAAAAGGCCGCCGTTTGTGACACCAAAAATACTCTGATCGCGTTGTTTCCTTATATTGGTACCCAATAGTGCTTTGATACCAATATCGTTGGATACTTTTTTGTCAAAATTGATCAGCAGATCATAATTGGTTTCATTCCAGCTATGGTTAAACCGTGAATAAAGTGGAACACCCACTGAACCAACAGCTTTCCTTTCTTCCTGCAGTTCGCTGTAATTATCTACAGACACCCTGCCGAGTATATTTAACCAGTCTGTTATTTTATAGTTGAGGTTAACATTACCGAAGTACCTGTTGCGGGTGTCCGTTTCAAAGTTCTGGTAGCGTACAAAATAAGGGTTGTCCCAAAAAATAGGAACCAGGTTATCCGGATCTGCCCAGTTCCAGGTTATATTTTTCTTTGTTCTGAAATAGGCATCTTTTAATTCTTTAACGTCTACGTTTGTCTGGAACCATTCCCTGAAATTGGTCATTACATTTCTTCCATTGGCACCATCATAACCAGTTCCGTATCTTCCCACGCCATTTATGTTGGCAAAGTTTACGGTTGCGCCGGCTGTTAAGCGGGGAGTAATATTATAAGTAGCGCTAAAATCTACTATGTTTTTAATAATCTTACTGTTCGGCAACAATCCTTTATCGTCGTTCCTGGTGTAACCCATTTTAAATGTACCTTTTTCTGTACCACTGCTGATAAATACACTATTATTCAGTGAAACCGGGTGTTCAAAAAAAGAATTGGGATTCTTGGCTGCAGCTGCCCATGGACGGGCCTTACCAAAATTAGCAGAACTGGGATCAAATGCATCCCATTGGTAAACCTGGAGATTGGGATCAAATTTTGCGCCGTAGGAAGCGTCTTCGCTGGTTGGCATTACCAGGTCATCTTTACCATCTCCATCAATATCCCTGTAAAAAAAACGGCCTGTAGGATCTTCGTAATAGGCACCATAACCTCCACCATATTCAGTCTGGTATTTCGGAAGGGTTGATTTATCAACTGAGCCTACGCTAATACCTGAATTAACGGAAATACCCAATCCTCTTCTGCCTTTTTTTGTGGTGATAAGAATAACGCCATTTGCACCTATAGAACCATACAGTGCACTGGCAGCCGCCCCTTTTAAAACTGAAATGGATTCAATATCATCCGGGTTGATATCGGCAGCAGCATTACCATAATCGTATCCTCCATCACCCTGTTTCTGGGATGCGGAGTTGGTATTTGAATTATTAAACGGAACGCCGTCAACCACAAAAAGTGCCTGGTTATCGCCGGTTAATGATTTAACACCCCTGAGTATAACATTGGTAGATGAGCCTATTGAATTATTCTGCCTCACTTCGAGGCCAGAAACTTTTCCTGAGAGGTTGGCTACAAAATTACTGCTCCTGTTTTTACTTACTTCATCGCCGGTAACCTGCTGGGCAGCATAACCCAGTTCGTTTTTGTTTCTTTTGATACCCAAAGCGGTGATAACTACTTCCTGCAAATTATTCTGTGCTCTTAATACCGGTGTAACAATGGCGCCGGTTCCGCTTGAAATTTCAATTGTTTCAAACCCGGCAGCGCTTATTGTTAGCAGTGCATTCGGAGGAACATTAATTGAAAAATTTCCATCTTTGTCTGCAGCTACTGCTGCCTTACTTCCTTTGATTTTAACGGTTACAAAAGGAACAGGATCTCCTTTTTCGTCTCTTACCTGGCCCGTTACGCTTCTCGACTGGCCTGTTGCCAATACAGCATACAGCATCAGGAATACCAGCGCTGATACAAGTTTTCTCATGTGATCTTTAATTTAATTTTAAAAAGAAAAATGCCAAACGTTTACATACTTATAGTTAATAAATGATTTAGTTAATGAATGATAAACCTATGATGGATGAATAAAATTTGACTCTAATCGCGTGATTAAATAATTGATTCTACATTCAGGTGTATTACATTGTCAGCAAAAAAATATTTTTTGCTATGTATGCTTGTAGAAGAGATTTGGCCGGGTTGGCTTTGTTGTTTGAAAAAGATCAGATAACTGAATTGTTAAGACAAACACATCACTGAAGAAGTTGCTTCTGTTAAATTTTTTGCTAATTTTTTTATTGTAGATTTTTTTACACGGTTTTTAATTCAGTGTAATAAATTAAAATTATTTACGACATGCAGCCAGTAACATTAAGATAAAATTAAAAAATTAGTTAATCTAAATCAATTTATAATGAACTTTCAGGGGTTGGCGTAGAATTTTTTGAATGAACGATAGAAAAAGGTATTTCGGGCACGCGGAGATTTTATAATTATTTTTTGCAACTCTTTTAATTTTTAATGTGCTTTTAATTATGTAAAGATGTTTTTTCTGACAATCGTACACACCAGATACTGCGTGATCAGACTAATAATTTTGTTGCGGCTATTTGGTATTTATTTAAAGGATTTCATTTTTTTATTGGAATCATATAATTATCTTTTTAAAAACTTAATATATTATTAATATGGTTGCTGTTTTAATGAACCAAATTTGCGTTGATGTTTACACCCCGCTCAACCCAGGAATTATCAGCAAAAGATTTCGGCAACCATTTTTTATGGGGTATTGCTATTGCAGCCGCCCAAAATGAAGGTGCATGGAATGAAGATGGCAGGGGCCCATCCATCTGGGATGTGTTTGCGCGAAGACAGAACAAAATAAAAGGCAGGGCTAAACCGTACACCGCCACCGATTTTTACCATCGTTTCAAAGATGATTTGCTGCTTGTGAAAGCACTTGGATTTAATACTTTCCGGTTCTCACTTTCCTGGTCGCGCATAATGCCCGATGGTTCCGGTAAAATCAACCAGTCAGGTCTTTCATTCTACCATCAGCTGATTGATGAATGCCTTAAACAGAACATTACTCCTTTTATAACATTGTATCATTGGGATCTGCCACAGGCCCTGGAACAAAAAGGTGGCTGGACCAGTCACCTGATGAACCGGTGGTTTATTAAATATGCAACAGTTTGTGCGGAAGCATTTGGCGATAAAGCGAAGAACTGGATAGTATTGAATGAGCCATTTGGTTTTACATCATTGGGTTATATGCTGGGCAGGCATGCGCCTGGCAAAACAGGATTGGATAATTTTTTAAAAGCAGTGCACCATGCAGCACTCGCCCAGGCAGATGGTGGCCGGGTATTGCGCAGTGAAATTAAAAATGCATATATCGGCACAAGTTTTTCCTGTTCAGACGTGCGCCCGCACACAAATAAGCCTGAAGATATTGAAGCAGCCCGTAAAACGGATATCCTGTTAAACCGTCTTTTTATTGAACCCTTGCTGGGCAAAGGCTATCCCAATGAAAATTTTAAGCTGATAGAAAAGCTGGAACTGGTAAATAAAACATGGAAGTTTACCGAACGGTTGCGGTTTGATATGGATTTTATTGGTGTGCAAAATTATTTTCCTGTTGTGGTAAAACACAGTTCTTTTATACCTTATGTAAATACGGCCGAAGTAAAAGCAGTTAACCGCAAAGTGCCGCACACTGCCATGGGCTGGCAAATATGCCCGGATGGCTTTTATAACATCCTTAAAAAATTATGGAAGTATGGCGGTGTAAAAGAAATCATTGTTACAGAAAGTGGCGCTGCATTTACAGATAAAATGATAAACGGGCAGGTATTAGATGAAGAACGTATGCTTTACCATCAGCAATACCTGCAGGCTTTATTACAGGCAAAAAAAGATGGAATAAAAATAAAAGGCTATATGGCATGGACACTCACTGATAATTTTGAATGGAGCGAAGGGTATAATGCAAGATTTGGGCTGGTACATACAGATTTCAACACACAACTGAGGACAGTAAAACAATCAGGTTATTGGTTCCGTGATTTTCTGGCCGGACGCTAAGAATGTTAAGAGGGGAAAGAGAGACAGAAGTTGATTGATTGGTTGATGAATGAATGATTGATTGGTTGATGAATGATTGAATGAATGATTGATTGGTTGATGGATGATTGGTTGATGGATGATGGTTGATGGTTGATGGTTGATGGTTGATAGTTGATGGTTGATGGGTCCGCGCAAATTTATCACATAAATGCCGGAATGTAAAAAGGCCTGAAGGGCCTTAATATGTATAGCACCGGGTGAAACCCGGTGTAAATATAAATATTAAACACAGCCCTGAAAGGGCTGAATCTTAGCCTAAAATTTGAAACCCATTGTCATCGCAATATTTCCACCGGTGCCCTTAACAACTGCAAAGGTGTTGGCTTTATCAGGTAAACGGTAAGGGAAATTAACATCATCTGTCAGGCTGTGTACATAAGTAAGATCTACAAATATTCCTTTGTTGCGATAGCCAAGTCCGCCGCTCAAAAACATTTTCTTTCCTTTCAGCTCACTGTCTTTATAAGGATCCATATAATAAGAAAAACCAAGCCTTGCCATAATGGTAGTAAACTTCAGCTCACCACCTACCCTGAAATTAAAAGCATTCTTGTAATAATCTTTGATGGCCTGGTTTATTCCCTTGTAATAATTATTGTCGTTATTTTCTTCAGCTGATTTATAGCGGTTGCTTTTATAAGTAACATACTCAATATCGGCGGTAATAAAACCTCTTTGCTGTTTCACATCTTCTACTGCATTGATTATATAAGCACCGCTGAGCATAATGCGCCATGGGCTGTTTAAATCATATTTAATATCCGGGTTTATGTTCAGTGTTTGGTCTGAACTGGCAGTAAGGGTGCTGTTGCCGGGGTGTATATAATTTTCCGTGTTAGTAGTCATGCTGGCATAATAAGTATCCTTCAAACCATAAATAGTAGGTGTGTGAACGGCAAGGCCTAAGCGCAATTGCTCTGCAACTTTATAGATGGCACCCAATTTCAGGTTTAAACCGATCCCTTTGCTGGTAAACTTTTCTGTCAGCGTAGAATGTTCAAAATTATTATTGACGTCGCCCGTAGCATCGGTTTCTGTAAACACGCTGTTCTTTTCATAATTTACAATGGGTATGCCAAGGCTTCCACCTAAGTATAGTTTGTCCATGCGGGCAGCAGCGAGCCCAATAGCAATTTCTGTGATACCGCCTTTTGTTTCAATTGAATGTTGCTGGTTTACCAGGAAGGGGGCACCGTTTTTAAGATTTTTCCACAATGCCATGCTTACAATCTGCGGGTTTTCTGAAGCGGGCAAACCCGGAACAGTCAGCGTATCTATCAGGTAAGTATACAATGCCAGTTTGGTACCTGTTGATACAACAGGCTGACCGTTTACATCGTTAAGCATGTCATCAAAGCTATACCCTTGTGAAGCCGCCGCCGCCGCATCAGCTGCATACTGTTCTCCGTAAGAGCTAAAATTATTCTGACCGCTGTAACTGATACGGTTATTGAAATTAGCTGTTTGTGATACAGCGATACTGAATGCGGCGCCATTCCATTTGCTGTTGTTACTAAAACCCAATACAAGGCCACTTGTGCCAAGGTTAAAAGAACTTTTATTGTCTGTTTTGGAATCGCCCCTGAAAGTGCTGTTATTTTTTATAAAAGAGTAGCCTGGGGAAACTACAAAATCATTTGTTTTATAGAATGCCAGACCAGCAGGATTTACATAATTAGCGCTTACATCTGCACCCAATGCACCAACGGCACCACCTATGGCCTGTGTACGCGCGGTACCATTGGGTCCAAACCAGCTGTATTTTAATGCATCTTCAGGAAGCTGCGCAAAGGCTCCTGCGGAACAAATAAGGGCCAATATAAATAACAGGATGTTTTTCATACAGTAATAATATTTACAGGTATACTGGGCAATAAAAAAGAGGAACCTTTAAGTAGACTACTCAAAAAAAGCTCCTCTTTCACGCTATGTTATGCTGAATTATATATTTCTTTTTAATTATTTAATTAGTTGCCCCGCGTTGGTCTGCTTACGGCTCCACCACCGCCACCACTGCTGCCAGATCCAGATGAACCGGATGAAGAAGGTGTATAACTGCGCGAAGGCGTATTAGTATTATTTGAATTATTTGAATTGGCAGGCGCATAAGTGGGATGCGAACTGCCGGTATTGTTATTATAAGTTCTGTTGTTGCTTCCGCTATTGCCATTGTTATAACGCTGGTTGTTATTAAAATAGCTGTTGTTCGCATTAGCTCTTACAGCAGGTCTGTTACTGTTTGAATAACTGCTTGGGCTAAACACTACTGGTCTGCTGATAGGTGCAACGTTAACAGAATATTTTACACCACCACCACCATAATAACCGCCACCGTAGCCGCCACCATAATATCCACCGCCATAATAACTGCCAAATGATAAAGCATAAGGGTTATAGAAGTTGTTCCAGGCAAAATAATTATTCCACGGACTGTTGTATCCATAATTAAATCCATCATAAAAACTGTTATAGCGCCAATCGAAACCACTGTAGTTATTATAACTATTGAGGTAAGAAGGGTTGCCAATACTCATTCTCAGGAAACGGTCGTCACGGTAATTATCCTGGTATTGCTCATAACTCTGGAGATTACTGCCCTCTTTTTGCTGCCTGGTATCTACATAGCT
>JBDSOC010000016.1:0-14631 GCA_039915085.1 Chitinophagaceae bacterium | reverse complement strand
GTACAGCAAAGTTCCTGGTTACATCGGCATTAACAGTATTCTGCAGGAAACTGATAGCGCCTGCATCAAATTTTGTCTGAACATTGGAACCGAGTGCATACTGTGTATAGTTAACTGAATTGTCAACAGTATAGGCAAGATTATTTACACCAAATGTATTGCTCAGGCTAACATTCCATAATCCAAGTTTGCCCAGCAGGCTGGTTGAAAATGAAATATCGCGGATGGCTGTTTTAATCAATGGTAAAAAGCCTTCCGGGTATTTTGCCAATGCCTGGTCCCTGTACAAGCTGCCTGCTCCGCTGAAAACAGTATTGGGATAGCGAAAAAAGCCTGCAGCTTCACCATTCTTTTTGCTATAGCCGCCAAATAATTGCAGTTTCCATTTGTCAGTAAAATTATATTGGCTGTTTAGCATCAGCGATCCCCCAGTCATCTTTGAATTGCCAATCCGCATATCAAAATTATTGCGGTTAGTCCCTCTTGCAGCCATAATACTGTCATCTTTTACTTTGCCGCCTGCCGAAGGATAGATTTGATCCGTATAGGTTCCTGTTCTGTTGGTCAGGTCACGCTTTATATACTCACCGGTTAAATTTAAAAATCCTTTTTTATTCAATGAGATACCGTAGTTAAGTGCTGCCTGAAAATTTCCGCCATCAGTAACATTTGTTTTCTCATTTGGATTTTTACCGGCTATTTTATTCAATGCATAATCTTTTGGATAAGAGGTACTGTTTTCGCCGTAAGAAACCATACCTGATAAGCCGTTGGCATTTTTTTTCAGCACAATATTAATAACACCTGCAATAGCATCACTTCCATATTGAGCTGCAGCACCATCGCGCAGGACTTCAATACGCTCTACAGCGGTAACAGGAATGGAACTAAGATCAGTTCCCGTCTGGCCCCTGTTAACAGTGCCATTTACATTTACCAATGCGCTTTGATGGCGTCTTTTACCATTAATGAGAACCAGTACCTGGTCGCTGCCCAAACCCCTTAATTGTGCAGGGTCAACATGGTCTGTGCCGTCGGATACTGTTTGGCGGCTGCTCTGAAATGAAGGGGCAACATAAGTCAGCAACTGGTTAATATCAATTTGCCCAACCTGGTTAATAATCCGGTTAACAGGAATAATATCAATGGGGGCTGGTGTTTCAACTTTTGTGCGTATTAGATTACGGCTTCCTATAACTGAAACTTCATTAAGAAAACCTGATTTCTCCAGGCGGATGGTGATTACTTTTAGTGCATCTGCCGGCACTTCTTTTGGTTCAAACCCTGTATAACTGATTACCAGCTTTTTCTCAGTTCCTGTAATTTTTATTGAAAACAAACCATTTTGATCTGTTTGGGTGGTAACCTTGCTTTCTTTTGCCATAACTGTTGCCCCCTGCAGCGGAGCAGAACTATTTTCATCAAGCACGGTTCCGGTAATTGTTTTCTGTGCTATCGCAAAAATTGCTGAGGGTATTAAAATTGCGAGCAGGATAAATTTTTTCATAAACACTATAAATTATTGGTTAAATATTATTAAATTTTGCTGCTGCTTTTTAATCTTTTAAAAATTTGATTGCAGGCTTGTCCGTCACATTTTGTGATTTTTATTAATCCGCTTATAACAGGAGTAGTTATTTTGTAAATAACCAGCGCTTCATCATTCACTACTACCACAATATTTTTCATTAGGTTCCTGGAAGTAAATTTTTTTAGTTTTTCTTTCGCATCAGCTGTAAGTTGTAAAAGCAGCGCTCCATTCTCTTTTCTTTTGTTTTGGACAACGGGTTGCCCGGCCATTTCAAAAGAAAAATAGTCATCTGTTATTATCACAAGTGGTTCGTAATTTTCAGGGTCTTCATTTACAAAACCCGGATTAAAAAGTACAACGGCCCGGTTTGGCTGTGAAACTGCATGCCTGCTGTTCACAGATTGGTCAACCAGGTAAATACCATTGTTTAATTTTTGCTGTGAGAAAATGATACCATGAGTAAGTACCAACACAATCAGGTAAATTATCTTTTTCATACAAATAGTTTTAGTTAATTATAATATTGCAGTTTATGCGACGGTATTTGTTGCCTGGTTAAAGCAATGCAGTGCCTGCTATTTAGTAATTGTTGTATATTGCAGACACTGCATGCTGTGTTTGGGTGATTTATATCCATTAATGGATTATTCAACAGTGGGGTGCGAATTGTTTTGCCAGGCAGTTTATTTTACTTTCAGCCTTTTTTAAAATCTTCGTACACGTCCATTTCGTTTTCTGTCACACAGATGGTTTTTATACTTTCCCTGTCCTCAACGGATACCAGGTAAGCAGTCTTATCACCCACCATTATTTCGTTTACAACGTAAATACTGTAATCGTAGTAATTGCTTCTTACCTGTTTCCGGACTTCAGCTGGTAATTTGTCCTGGCTGTATGTACGGATAGTAGCGGTCCACCTGCCTTTCAGGTCGTAGAATACTCTTGTTTGAACGTCATTTGTTGTAAATTTTGCAAGAAAGCCGTGTTGGATTGCGTACCAGCTGGTTTTATCTGCATCTTTGAAACATTTTTTAAATTCTTTTAAAGCATTTGTATTGATATTGACAATACTGCGGTCTTTTGTGGTAACCGGATTTGCTTTGGCCTCATTAGAAATAATTTCATTGTAATTAGATTCCAGGCTGGGTTTTTCAACCTGGCCATTCACACTGGTGAACAATGCTATTGCCGGGATAATCCCTGACAGGTAGCGGAAAAGTTGTTTTTTCATTTTTGAAGGTTTAATTGTTGATGATGATTGATTCTGTAAAATTGTAAAATGGGTTTATGGTACAGGAATACCTGCAGATAACAAAATTGTTGCGGGTATATCACCTGTAATAAAGTATCGTGTTATAACCAGCCGGGGTTGATGCCGTAGATAAATAATAATTTTATAGAGTCTTCATTTGTGTCTGTAAGAACTACGCTATCCTGTTGGGAAAAATCTAATTTTTTTCATAAATGGTTTTTTGACGCTCCGTTGAAGCGAATGCAATCATGTTACTTTAAAAAGGGAACCGGCTATCTTAAATTTTCGAGTTGCAAATATTTGTTATTGTATAATATTTATTTATACCGCAAAGGCGTGAGTTATTTTAAAAGAAATGTTAATGATCAAAAAAGAAAACCGCAGAATATGTTGGGTGGTTATTTCAAAACGAGGATACACTTGATTACAGGTATGTTATTTATTACTGTTTTAAACAGCATGATTACCACCAGCGGCGGCTTATTTTACGGAATTTTCAGCCCCATCTGCACGGTTTCTACCGGAAAGGGGTGAATTTTGATAAAAGGTTTGGATACATGAAAGGGAAAGTAATAATTTCAGTTACCCCAAACACTGTCTATATATGTATGACCTGAGAAATACGGCCGTTTGTTTCTTTGTGTTATTTTTTTTTATGCCATGCTATGTCCTGGCGCAGGATAATTTTTCCGGTGATTTTGAAAAAAGAAAGAATAAAGCTGTTTCAGAATTAAAAAATTTTTCACAGCAGGACACCGCAAGGGTCAATGCATTGATAAGGGTTTTGAAAAAGGCTTCGTTTATGAAACAAATGAAGCAGGTAATGCCTTATTATGAGGAGGCGCTTGCCATCAGCCGTAAAATCAATGATGTAAAAGGGCTGGCAGAATGTTACCGGTTTATGGGAAGTTTTTATAAGAGTTCCATGGACCAGCCAAATGCACAGAATTATTTTGATTCTGTGATACAGATAACACGTAATATAAAGGATAGCGCTATACTTGAAGTAAGGGCAGTTGCACTAAGGTGGAAAGGGATGATATATTATGACCAGGAAAATTATTACGAAGCACTTAATTATTTATTTGAGTCACTCAAACAGCATCAGTCTGAAGCCGGTAGTTTGCCTGTTTACCTGTACCAGACGATAACCCAGATTTATATCCGTCTGAATAATTTTGAGCAGGCCAGCTTTTATGCGAAAAAAAATATGGTGCTTGCGGAAAAAAGTGCGGTTAAAGTATACCTGATACAGGCATACCTGGCATTGGTTGATATCAGCATTCAAAAAGGAGAATTTCACCTCGCTTTGTACTACCTGGATAAAATAAAGCCATACATGCCTGATCAGGAAGAAACGATGCTTGATTTTGCTTACTATGAAAACCGTGGCAGAATCTGTTACCAGCTGCAGCAATATGATTCTTCATTTTCTTATTACCAACTGGCCTACCGGTATGCTGAGGTAAGCGGACATACATTAAATACAAATACAGCGCTATACTTTCTTACCACCATTGCATTAAAATTGGGAGAAACAGCGGCAGCCAAAAAATATGGAGAGGAAAACCTGGCTTTAGCTGAAAAAATAGATTCAAAAGGGGGCAGGATAAAAGCGCTGATGAATCTTTCTGATTATTATCATCAGACCGGCAATAATACCAGGGCATTCGATTTCCTGGAAAAAGCCACATTCCTAAAGGACAGCCTGTTGTCTGAAACAAATATTAAGCAGGCCAATACCCTGGCTGCTGTTTATGAAACGGATAAAAAACAAAAAGAGATTTTGAAATTGCAGAACGAAAAACAGGCACAGGATGCATCAGTCAGGCATAAGTCAACATTAAACATAGTTTTTATTGCTACCATCATTGGACTTCTGGTTTTTGGGTACCTTGCTTACCGGACCGTTAAAAACGAGCAAAAAATAACCAATCAGCAACAGGAAATTCAAAAGCAACAGATCAGCGAACTGGAAAAAGACAGGCAATTGCTAACTGTAGATGCTATGCTAAAAGGCCAGGAAGAAGAAAGGGGCAGGATTGCAAAAGACCTGCACGATGGATTGGGAGGAATGCTGTCGGGCGTAAAATTATCTTTTATCAATATGAAAGAAAATATGGTTTTACCAGCTGAAAATCTCAGGGGATTTGAAAAATCCATTGAAATGCTGGACGAAACCATTAAAGAATTACGGAAGGTGGCACATAACCTGATGCCTGAAACACTGGTAAGGTTTGGGCTGGAAGAGTCATTAAAAGATTTTTGTAATTCTATACAAAGTGCTACCGGTATAAGAGTAATCTATCAGCAGGTTGGAGAAAACAGAAAATTGCCGACCCAGGCACAAATCACCGTTTATCGTATCGTTCAGGAGCTTGTTAACAATGCACTTAAACATGCAGAAGCAAAACAGATTATTGTACAGCTTACAAAAGATCATATTAAAACAGGTATTACAGTAGAAGACAATGGCAAAGGGTTTGATGTAAAAAATATTGATTTGAGAAAAGGCGCCGGCTTCCGGAATATTAAAGACCGGGTAAACTATTTTAAAGGCACTCTTGATATTAACTCACAACCCGGCAATGGCACTTCTGTAAATATTGAATTAAAGACATAAACAATGATAAAGGTTTACATAGTAGATGATCATTCAGTGGTTGTTGAAGGCATCCGGTCTTTGCTGCAGAATGAAAAACAATTTGAAGTGGTTGGAAATACCGATTCGGGAGAAGACTGTTTACATTTTTTCCGGACCAATACCGCTGACGTTATTTTAATGGATATCAGCCTCCCGGATATGAACGGAATTGATTTGTGTAAAATCATAAAAAAAGATTATCCGGGTATAATGGTACTTGCTTTAAGCACTTTCAGTCAGAGTATTTATATCAGCAAAATGATAGAGAGCGGTGCAAGCGGTTACCTGTTAAAAAATTCAGGCCGCCAGGAGATCATACAGGCATTGCTGGATGTTGCAGATGGGAAGACTTACTTAAGTTTTGAAGCAGGGCAGGCATTGAAATTAAGTACACTGAAAAAAAATGACCAGCCTTTACTTACCAAAAGGGAAAAGGAAATACTGCAACTTATTACTGAAGGAAATACAAATACACAAATTGCAGAAAAACTATTTATCAGCATCGACACAGTAGATACACACAGGAAAAATTTGTACAGTAAATTAAATGTAAAAAACACTGTGATGCTGATGCGGTATGCAATTGAGAATAACCTGCTGAGCAATATTGTTTAAATTAATCCGGATGCTGTTAATTGTCGCTCTCATAATATGACCTGGCATCAATTCCTTCTTTTCTGAGTTCAATAATTTTGGCGTTATATAATTGTCTGTAGTCGCTGGCAACACCCATGTCGTTCATTGTTTTATACAACAGCATGGATGTAAAATAGAAATCAATGATTGCCTGCCAGTGCATTTGTGGTTTTTTTACCAGCAATTGAGATTCTTCCTGAACAAATTTCGCCTTCTCCGGCTGGTTTGATTTAAGTAAAAGACTTACCATCATATTGTTAATAATCAAAACCCGCAAATCAACTTCTTTCGATTTCCAGAATGTGCGTGATTGTTCTGCACAATAGATAGCTGAGTCTGTCTTATTTTCAAACTCAAACATCCTGGCCAGATCAAATTGTGATACAGCAATTTCAGCATTCATATTTTTTAACCGGTATAAATCAATGGCTGTTTTTGTTTCATTTCTTGCTTCGCGGAATTTTCCAAGCCTTCCGGACAAATAACCTTTGTATTTTCTGTTGTTGGCAATCGCTAGTGTATCCCCCAGCATTGTAAAAACAACAATGGCTTTTTCAATAGTGGCCAATGCTTTTTTAGATTGATGTTGTTTTTCTTCCAGGTCCTGGCCCTTGTTTTGTATTAAAATGGCGATCTGCTCCAATTCTTTTTTGTCATTGCCGGTGGCTTGTTTTAAACGCATTTTATCCAACAACGAATCAACTTTTTTCTCATCTATGCTTTCAAAATTATTTTGTGCATACGATGATAAGGATAGAACGAATAAGAGGAGAAATACAATGGTTTTCATTATGATTTTTTAATCATATAAGTTAGCAAGTTTGTCAGGCCGTTTTTCCCGGGTAAGCTTCCAGCGCTTTTTCCAAACAATCCATGGCCTGGTTTATAGCAGTTGTATTCAGTACATATGCCAGCCTCACCTCATTTTTGCCGAGTCCGGGCGTACTGTAAAAACCAGTAGCAGGCGCCAGCATAACGGTTTTATTGTTATACGAAAAAGATTCAAGCAACCATTGACAAAATACATCTGCATCATCAATGGGTAATTTTGCTATTGCATAAAATGCACCTCCGGGGTTGGGGCAAAATACACCCGGCATAGCATTAAGCCTGCTTACAATTATATCTCTTCTTTTTTTATATTCAGCTTTGGTGGTATCAAAGTAATCAGCTGGTAAATCAACTGCTGCTTCTCCCAGTATTTGCGCATAAGATGGTGGACTCAGGCGGGCCTGTGCAAATTTCATAGTTGCATCCAGCAGTTCCTGGTTTTTAGTAACAAGGGCGCCAATGCGGCCACCACAGGCGCTGTATCTTTTACTAATAGTATCCATCAGCACTACATTATTATCTATGCCCTTTAAATGCATGGCACTTGTATGGGTGCCGCTGTAACAAAACTCACGGTAAGCCTCATCGGCAAATAAATACAAATCATGCTTTAGTACAATTTGTTTCAAAGTTTCCATTTCTGCTGCACTGTACAGGTAGCCGGTAGGATTATTTGGGTTGCAGATAACAATGGCTTTTGTTTTTTTAGTAATGGCTTTTTCAAAGTCTTCTATTGGTGGTAATGCAAAACCATTTTCAATGGAAGAAGTAATAGGCGTCACAATCACCCCGGCTTCAACCGCAAAACCATTGTAATTGGCATAAAAAGGTTCCGGAATAATTACTTCGTCCCCTGCATCCAGGCATGCCATCATACCAAACAGGATTGCCTCACTTCCTCCTGTGGTAATAATAATCTGGTTATAATTTACTTCAATATCAACGTGTTTATAATACTCCACTAATTTTTTGCGGTAGCTTTCATTACCGGCGCTGTGACTGTATTCCAGCACTGTAAAATGTGCATGGCGTACCGCATCCAGTATTTGTGGTGGTGTTTCAATATCTGGTTGGCCTATATTTAAATGATATACTGTAATGCCCCTTTTTTTTGCTGCCTCAGCATAAGGCACCAGTTTGCGTATGGGAGACGCCGGCATTTGCTGTCCGCGTTGGCTGATTGATAACATGCAGCAAAAATAAGCAGGTGCATTAATATTGCCAGTATTCTTTAAAGACAAGCGGACTGTTGTATATTTTATTAGTATACATAGCAGGCGTATAATTCTTAGCGCTGTGTCTCTGCATAAAACGCTGTAAAAAAAGCCACCCAATTAATGAGTGGCTTACATTTTTTAATGGTGCAATATTTTATGCTTAAGACTCTGTTGTTCCGGTTTCACTTGTTGGTTCTGCGGCTGGCATTTCTGCTGCAGGCATTTCAACAACAGGTGCTGCTGGTGCCGGAGGAGGAGTAACTTTTTTGGGTGCTGCTTTCTTTAGAGGCGCTTTTTTTACAGGTGCTGCTTTTTTAACTGGCGCGACTTTTTTCTTTGGAGCTGCTTTCTTTGGAGCTGCTTTTTTCTTCGGAGCCGCTTTTTTAGGCGCTGCCTTTTTCTTTGGGGCTGCTTTCTTTTTAGGCGCTGCCTTTTTCTTTGGGGCCGCTTTCTTTTTAGGCGCTGCCTTTTTCTTCGGAGCCGCCTTTTTAGCTACTTTCTTAGCTATTTTTTTGGGAGCTGCTTTCTTTTTCGGGGCAGGCTTTTTAGCTTTTTTCTTGCTGGCCATATTATTTTTGAATTTTAGGTTAGAAATGAGATTCTAAATTTAGTAAAGCTTTTTAAATACTAATCAATTTTAAGAAGGTATTTAAGAAAAATTTTGATAAATGTTTTATCCTGCTGGTAAACTGGTATTCAAAAACTAATGATTGGCTTAAAAATTTCAATTAAGGTGGGATGATTTTCAAACCGGTTATTTGCAGGATTTAACCGCTTGCGGAGCTTCTTTTTTTTAATCTTTCCTCAATTTTGGGTAATGTTTCACTTTGAAGGCTTCATTGAACCACAGAGACACGGCGGTTCAGGAATATTCTTTTATTACATTTTGGGTGCCTGTAAATTTTACTATCCTATTCTGGTGGGGACACAGAGAAAATTGCTTTGCAATTTGCGCTACCCCGCATTTTTGTGATTCACGGGGACTTAAAATCACCCAAAAACATAGTTCAACGGTATTTTTGGGAATTGAAACGCTGACGGCGAAGCAAATTGCTAAGCAATCCCCGTGTATCGCTTCAAAAAATTACAGCGGTCAATAAGTATCGACTAAAAAATCCCTGGCCTCTTTTCTGCCGCCGGGCCTCTGTGCTTCAAAAAAATTACAAAGTCTATATTCCAACGACTGGCAGGGGTTATGTCTTTATGAATGTCCTGTGACACCCTACCATTATGATTAAATTGAAACACTGCCCAATTTTGAAATCCACTTTTTTATTCAGGCGAAATGGTTACCTTTGCGCCCCAAAAGCAGTGCTTATTTTTAGAGCCTGCAAATGGTTTTGTTATCCAGTACCGGATAGTCCGGGCCCTTTGCCGGGGCAGGGTATAACAAAAGTGGGCGTTCAAAGACCTGGCACACAAAATTTAAACGTTTTAATATACAATAATGGCAGACTTAAAATTTCAAAGAAACTTTGGTATTGCGGCTCACATTGATGCCGGTAAAACAACTACAACGGAGCGTATTCTCCGTTATACAGGTATGATTCACCGCATAGGTGAAGTGCACGATGGCGCTGCTACCACCGACTGGATGGAGCAGGAAAAGGAGAGAGGTATTACCATTACTTCGGCTGCTGTAAGCTGCCAATGGAACTTTCCTACCAATAAAGGAACGGAATATGCAGATACCAAAAAGTATTCTTTCAACATTATCGATACCCCGGGACACGTAGATTTTACCGTGGAGGTAGAACGTTCCATGCGTGTATTGGATGGATTAATTGCCCTGTTCTCTGCCGTAGATGGTGTAGAACCTCAATCTGAAACCGTTTGGCGCCAGGCTAACCGCTATGGTGTACCCCGGATTGGTTTTGTAAACAAAATGGACCGTGCCGGTGCAGACTTTTTAATGGTAGTTAAACAGGTAAAGGAAATGCTGGGTTCCAAAGCAGTTCCCCTGCAATTGCCAATTGGTGCTGAAGATGATTTTATAGGTGTGGTGGATCTTATTAAAATGAAGGGTATCATCTGGCACATGGAAACTGAAGGTATGACCTTTGATGAAATAGAAGTACCTGCTGATATGCTGGAAGAAGCAAAGGAATGGAGAGCGCAGCTGGTTGAAGCGGTAGCTGAGTATGATGATAAACTGATGGAAAAATTCTTTGATAATCCTGATACCATCACCGAGGATGAAATGCACGAGGCTATACGTAAAGCAACTGTAGATCTGAGCATCGTTCCAATGATGTGCGGTTCGTCATTTAAAAATAAAGGCGTACAAACTGCGCTGGATGCGGTTTGCCGTTACCTTCCTTCACCCATTGATATTCCTGATACGGTGGGAACCAATCCTGATACCGGAGAACCGGAAACCCGCAAAGCTGATGCGAAAGCTCCTTTTGCAGCGTTGGCTTTCAAGATTATGACAGATCCGTTCGTGGGCCGTTTGGCTTTCTTCCGGTGCTATTCAGGCCATCTTGATGCAGGTTCTTATGTGCTGAATGTAAGAAGTGGTAAGAAAGAACGTATCAGCCGTATCATGAAGATGTTTGCCAATAAGCAAAACCCAATTGATTTCATCGAAGCAGGTGATATTGGTGCAGCAGTTGGTTTTAAAGAAATTAAAACCGGCGATACATTGTGTGATGAAAATCATCCGATAGCACTGGAAAATATGTTTATCCCCGAGCCGGTAATTGCTATTGCAGTTGAACCCAAAGCACAGGCCGATGTAGACAGAATGGGTATGGCAATCTCTAAACTGGTAGAAGAAGATCCGACGCTGCGTGTAAATACAGATGAAGAAACTGGCCAGACTATTTTGCGTGGTATGGGCGAGTTGCACCTGGAAATTATTGTTGACCGTATGAGGAGAGAATTTAAAGTAGAAGTAAACCAGGGCGCACCGCAGGTGGCTTATAAAGAAGCTTTTGGAGCTACTGTACAGCACCGCGAGACATTAAAGAAACAAACGGGTGGCCGTGGTAAATTTGCAGATATTGTATTTGACTTTGGTCCTGCAGATAAAGAATGGTTAACTGAAAATCCTGGTAAACATTACCAGTTCATCAATGATATTTTTGGAGGATCTATTCCGCGTGAATTTATTCCTGCTATTCAGAAAGGATTTGAAGCCTCAATGGGAACCGGTGTTTTGGCCAGCTACCCGGTAGATAATATGAAAGTGCGTATTTTTGATGGCAGCTTTCACGCGGTGGATTCCGACTCTATGAGTTTTGAATTGTGTGCCAAAGCGGGTTTCCGTGAAGCCGCAAGAAAAGCAAAACCTGTATTGCTGGAGCCTATCATGAAAGTGGAAGTAGTTACACCGGATCAGTACATGGGTGATGTTACGGGTGACCTTAACCGCCGCCGTGGTATGCTGGAAGGCATGGACAGCCGCAACAATGCACAGGTTATCCGCGCCAAAGTGCCGCTGAGCGAAATGTTTGGTTATGTAACCCAGCTGCGTTCTATGTCATCGGGCCGTGCATCATCAACCATGGAATTCTCGCATTACACACCTGCACCATCTGGCATTGCCGAAGAAGTAATTGCCAAAATAAAGGGTAAAGTAAACGCTTAGTAAAACTTGATTTTTATCATTATAGTACAACCCCGCCCGGAAAGGCGGGGTTTTTTAATGCGCATTACTGCAGCCACGATACCTGTATTTAATAGGATGGGCTATAAGGAAACTTATTATATTGTAAGTAAGTTTTAATTCTTCGCTTAAACTTTTTGATTTTATATCTTTCAAAAACAAAAATATAGAACCATGACAAAGTACGCTAACAGGCTAATAACACTTTTTGCATTGCTGATGATCTTTTCATTTGGTGCGTTTGCACAAATAGAAGTTAGAATCCGTCCCTCGGCACCAGTTGTAAGAGCAAGACCAATTTCGCCTTCCCGCCGCCATGTCTGGATTGATGGTGGCTGGGTATACCGTGGCAACGGTTACGTTTATACCAATGGCTATTGGGCCATACCAAGACCGGGTATGGTTTGGGTCCAGGGCAGGTGGCGCCGCAGTCACCGTGGTTATATATGGGTGCCTGGTCAATGGAGGCGCAGGTTTTAAAATTTTATTGAAGTTCCGCAATCGCGGGACTTTTTTTTACAACAACAGTAATGATGTTTTTTCAAAGCGGTTTGTTATAACCTGGCAAAAGCCTCCCGTGCCTCTGTGAGCAACCTTTGTGTTCCTCTGTGGTAAAAAAGATCGTTTAAGATCCGCTTATGCAATACTTGTATTTGTTTACCTGCACAAACTCAAAATCGAGTACTTTAGTCCGCAAATCAATCACATGAAATACCGGATTCTTTTCATTTTATTCGCCTGCATTTTTCTACCAGCCGTTTTCTTACATGCACAACAAATTAAATGGGCAAAGGATGGCAACAGCTATTACCAGGCAGAGCAGGGTGATATTGTAAAATACAGTTTGCCACAAAACACCCGTACTATCATTATTGCAAAAGAAAAATTAACTGTACCCGGGCAATCAAAAAGCATCCCGGTCCGCAATTTTATTTTTTCAGCTGACGAACAAAAATTACTCCTTTACACCAACACAAAAAAAGTATGGCGGCTTGATACACGCGGAGATTACTGGTTGTACGATATGGCCGGCGGCAGCCTGAAACAGATCGGGAAGTCTTTACCTGCTTCTTCGCTGATGTTTGCAAAATTTTCTCCGGATGGAACTAAAGTTGGCTACGTCAGCAATTATAATTTGTATACTGAAGATCTGGCAACCGGCACTGTCAAACAATTAACTGTTGATGGAAGCAGGCAACTTATCAATGGTACTTTCGACTGGGCATATGAAGAAGAATTTTTTTGCAGGGATGGGTTCAGGTGGAGTGCTGACAGCAAACAAATTGCCTACTGGCAGATTGATGCAAAAAATACCAAGGACTATGAAATGCTGAATACCACGGACTCAATTTATCCAAGGGTAGTTCCTGTAGAATATCCTGTTGCAGGTGAAGCGCCATCACCTTATAAAATTGGCGTAGTGGATATTGCCACAGCAAAAACAAAATGGATGGATATTCCTACAGATCCGGTTTTACAAACCTATGTACCAAGAATGGAATGGGCAGCTGATAATAATGAACTGATTATTCAGCACCTTAATCGTAAACAGAATGAAAGTAAACTCATGTTGTGCAATGCCGTAACAGGTGTTTCAAATATAATTTATACAGAAAAAGATTCTGCCTGGATAGACATATTGCCGTTATGGGACCAGGATTATACAAATGGTGGATGGGATTGGTTGAACAGCGGAAAGGAATTTTTATGGGCCAGTGAAAAAGACGGATGGAGGCATTTATACCGCATCAGCAGGGATGGTAAAAAAGAAACGCTGGTAACAACAGGCAATTATGATGTGATGGATATTGTGCGGTTAGATGAAAAAGGCGGTTATGTTTATTTTATGGCATCTCCCACCAATGCCACACAAAAATATTTATACCGCACAAAACTGGATGGAAAAGGAAAAGCAGCATTGATTTCACCGGTTAATCAGCAAGGTACGCACGAGTATAAGATCTCGCCCGATGCGAAATATGCTTTTCATAGTTTTTCAAATTATTACACACCCGCAGCTGCTGAATGGATAACACTCGCAGATCACAAAGGAATAAATGGGGAAAGCATTGTGGATGCAGCATTGGCAAAAGCAGATAAATCAGCAACTGGTGTAACTTTTTTTAAAGTGAAAACTGCAGAAGGCATTGAAATGGATGCATGGATGAAAAAGCCACTTGATTTCGATTCAACTAAAAAATACCCTGTTGTTTTTTATGTGTATACGGAACCATGGGGCCAGAATGTAAAAGATCAATATGGTATTGCCAGCAACAGGATGTACAATGGGGATATGGCAAAGGACGGCTACTTTTATATTTCCATTGATAATCGCGGAACCCCTGTACCCAAGGGCAGGCAGTGGCGCAAATCTGTATATCGTAAAATTGGGCTTCTGAATATCAGCGACCAGGCCATGGCTGCCAAAGAAATACTGAAATGGCCGTATATAGATTCCACCCGTGTAGGCGTATGGGGCTGGAGCGGCGGTGGTTCTGCAACATTGAACTTAATGTTTCAGTATCCCGGAATTTATAAAACAGGTATTGCGATAGCTGCCGTAGGGAACCAGCTTACTTATGATAATATTTACCAGGAAAGGTATATGGGACTGCCCCAGGAAAACAGGGAAGATTTCGTAAAAGGATCACCCATTACCTATGCTAAAAATTTACAGGGAAATTTATTATACATTCATGGCACCGGCGATGATAATGTACATTACTCAAACGCAGAAATGCTGATCAATGAACTCGTAAAATACAACAGGCAGTTCCAGTTAATGTCATATCCAAACAGAACGCACAGCATTTCAGAAGGTGCGGGTACGTTTCTTCACCTGTCAACTATGTTTACCAATTACCTCAAACAAAATTGTCCTCCGGGCGCGAGGAGTAACAATGCATCAGA
>JBDSOC010000005.1:0-11873 GCA_039915085.1 Chitinophagaceae bacterium | reverse complement strand
GTTGCTAATCCAGGAACTTCGCTTTTAACGCAGGCGTTGGTATCCAGCATGCATCTTTTTTTCCGAACCATTTATAACGGTTTTTTGCAACCAGATTATAGATTCCATCGCGGATAAATTTTGGAATGATAATAAAAGCATACAGCAACGACCAACCACTTCCCAAATGTTTGAGCATACGCAGTGCAGCAGCAGACCTGGTATATAATTTTTGATCTTCCACCAGCATAAAAGAATTAAATGTATTGGCAGGCAGGTTAAATTTCCTAAGGTATTCCTGCCCGGCTTTGCCCTGTAATGAGCCAAACAAAAATTGATTTTTTCTATCTTTTTTTAAAATGAATTGCACGCTGTTGCTGCAGAGATTGCAAACACCATCAAACAATACTATTTTTTTATTTACATCTTTGCTCATGCTGTAAAATAAAAACCAGCTTTTATGCAGCTGGTTTTATAACAATAGAATGACTACTAAGTTTATTTAAGGTTGTGAAACACTTTCTGCACGTCTTCGTCCTGCTCAATTTTATCTACCAGTTTTAAAAGATCTTCAGCATCTGTTTCATTTAATTCAACGGTTACAGTGGGTATCCATTCCAGTTCAGAGCTGATGGGTGTAATCTTTTTTTCTTCCAATGCTTTTTGCAGGTGCCCAAAGTCTGTAAATGCGCAACGCAATACCAGCACTGTTTCGCCATTCTCACCGGTGCCTTCTCCCATTTCATCAAGTCCCGCATCAATCAGTTCCAGTTCCAGGTCATCTGCATTCATGCCTTCATTCTTTAATTTGAAAACGCCCATTTTTTTAAACTGGAAACTAACGCTGCCGCTATTGCCCATTGTGCCGCCTCCTTTATTAAAAATAGATTTTACATTGGCCACAGTGCGCACATGGTTATCAGTGGCAGTTTCTACCAGTATAGCCACGCCATGGGGTCCATATCCTTCATATAAAATTTCATCATAATTGGTCATTTCCTTGCCCTGTGCTCTTTTGATGGCCGCTTCTACGCGATCTTTGGGCATACCTACACTCCGGGCATTCTGAAAGCACCTGCGGAGAGCCGGGTTCATAGAAGGGTCGGGTCCGCCGGCTTTAACGGCAATGATAATTTCCTTACCAATGCGGGTAAACTGTTTTGCCATTCTGTCCCAGCGGGCAAACATAGTAGCTTTACGAACTTCAAAAATCCTTCCCATAATTAATTAAAATATTGATTATTGTTAACAGACTACTGAATGGTACAATAGCAAATTAAGACGTCTACGTCAGGGCTGCAAATTTAAGACATCCACCTGTATAAAAAGAAAACCGCCCTGATTTACGGGGCGGTTTACAAAATTATCAGGAGCGCTTACTTTTTATTCAGTCGCAGCAGGAAAATGATTAAATGTATCGCTGAAAATGCAAGAGAAAAATAGAATAAACCGGAATCGCTTGCCGTAGCAGTAGCATGATGTATTAAAGCAACAATTACCAGCAAGCAAACCAGTGCCATACCGCAAATCGAAACGATGCGGTTGCTTCTTGCATGCGTGGCCGGCAGATGGTCGGAAAGGGCGCTGTTTCTCAATCCATAGAATAAATAAACATCAAAACCAATCAGCATCCAGACAATTAAACGTATCCAGGTATCCAGCGGCAAAAATATCATCATAAAAAGACAGGCAAAAACGCCCAGTATTGGCACCAGGGGAACCAGTGGTGTTTTAAATGCCCTGACTATAGTGGGTTCTTTTACCCGTAACACCCAAACGCCAATGCACACGAGGATGAACGCGAACAGCGTTCCAATGCTGGTCATTTCTCCTACCACCCTGGCTGGCACAAATGCTGCAAATAAGCTCACAAACAGCATGAACAACATGTTTGATTTAGCAGGCGTTCTGAATTTTGGATGAACGCGGGAAAAAACGGGCGGCAGTAAACCATCTTTACTCATAGAGAAAAATACCCTTGATTGTCCCATCAGCATGACAAGGATAACGGAAGAATAACCTGCAAGTATAGCTACAACAATGGCCCTGTTTAACCATGGATAATCAGGTTGCCATACACCTGGAGATATTTGTTTACCCATATGCTCAATGGCAACTGCAACAGGCGCAATACCATCTTTACCGGCAAATGTTGTATAACTGGTAACGCCGGTCATAACGTGTGCAAATAAAATATACAGAACGGTACAGATGGCCAGTGATCCTAATATACCAATTGGCATATCTTTTTTAGGATTTTTTGCCTCCTGTGCCGCAGTGGAAACGGCGTCAAATCCAATATAGGCAAAGAAGACTATGGCGGCGGCTCTTATAATACCACTAAAACCAAATTCGCCAAACGTTCCATTGTTATCGGGTATATAGGGATTGTAATTCGCTTTATTAATATATTTCCAGCCAAGAAAGATAAACACCAATACCACAGTTACTTTCAGCGCAACAATAACTGCGTTTACAGTGGCACTTTCCTGTGTACCCTTTATAAGTAACAGACTTACCAACACAACAATGATAACAGCGGGCAGGTTAACAACGCCTCCATCCCATGGGCCTGTAGCCAGGCTTGACGGCAGCTCTATTCCAAATCCTTCCAGAAATTTAACCAGGTAACGGCTCCAGCTGATTGCAACAGTAGCAGCACCCACTGCATATTCAAGTACAAGATCCCAACCTATCACCCAGGCTATAAACTCACCCATGGTAGCATACGAGTAAGTATATGCGCTTCCTGCAACTGGAATCATAGATGCAAATTCAGCATAACACAAACCTGCAAAACCGCAACCAAATGCGGCAACAATAAATGATATGGTAATAGCAGGCCCGGCATTATTAGCTGCAGCTCCACCTGTAATAGAAAATAAGCCCGCACCTATAATGGCCCCGATTCCCAAAGCAACCAGGGAGCCGGCCCCAAGGGTTTTTTTCAGACCTTTTTCACTATCAGATGCCTCCGCAAGCAGTGAACCGATTGGCTTCTTAATAAATAAACTCATAAAGGACAGTTTGGTTTTACAGAAAGAAGTTTCTCATTAAGGTCGTAAAATAAACAATTATTTAATACGGGGAATCTTTCTTTAGCCTGTAATGGCCGATTTGAGGATTTAAGTTTTGCCGTATCAGTTTTTTTTTGAATTTTCGGTGATGGAACTTAGTACAATACCACCAAAATCAGGCATGAAACAAAACCGGCTGACTATTTTTATTCTTATAGCGATGGCGCTTGGTATTGCAGTTGGCTATATAGTTCACGAACAATCATCGCCGGAAAGTATTAAAAAATTTTCTGATAACATCCGGCTGCTTACTAAAATATTTCTTTTTCTTGTACAGATGATAATCGCCCCGCTGGTGTTTTGTACACTGGTAGTGGGCATCGCTAAACTGGGCGATCTGAAAGCAGTAGGCAGGGTAGGCGGTAAAGCGCTGCTCTGGTTTGTCTCTGCTTCATTGGTAAGTCTTTTGCTGGGTATGCTAATCGTAAACTTATCGCACCCCGGCACTGCTATCGATTTAAGCAATGCTGATAAAGCCGGTGCACAAGATTTAATTGGTAAAACACAGGAATTTTCGTTGTCAACATTTGTAGAACACGTTTTTCCAAAAAGCATTTTTGAAGCCATGTCGAAAAATGAAATACTACAGATTGTGGTATTCAGTATATTTTTTGGTGTAGCAACAACAGCGGTAGGCGATTATGGTAAGCCAATTGTAAAAGCACTGGATGCAGGCGCGCATATCATTTTAAAAATGGTGGGTTATGTAATGAACTTTGCACCTTTGGGTGTATTTGGCGCTATTGCAGCCGTAATTGCTACCAAGGGATTGGAAGTTTTTAAATTCTACGGCTTATACCTGGCCTGGTTTATCCTGGGCATTGCCTGTTTATGGGCTGTTTTATTATCAGTAGGATTTTTAATACTGGGCAAACGTGTACCTGCATTGCTTAAACGTATCTCTCAGCCCTTGTTGGTTGCATTCAGCACTACAAGCAGTGAAGCGGTATTTCCTAAACTGACGGAAGAACTGGAACGTTTCGGTTGCAAGGATAAAATTGTTTCGTTTATTTTGCCGCTTGGTTATTCATTTAATCTTGATGGCAGCATGATGTATATGACTTTTGCCAGCCTTGCTATTGCGCAGGCATATGGTATACATATGGATTTGGGTACGCAGCTAACCATGCTTATTGTGCTGATGCTTACAAGCAAAGGTATTGCAGGCGTGCCCAGGGCTTCACTGGTAGTGGTAACTGCTACCTGTGCCATGTTTAAAATACCACCGGAAGGAATAGCTTTAATATTGCCTATTGATCATTTCTGCGACATGTTCCGTACCGGTACCAATGTATTGGGCAATGCGCTTGCCACCAGTGTGGTTAGTAAGTGGGAAGGAGAATTAGGAGAAGAAATAAATGTGGTAGTGTAATGAATGTGGAAATGTACAGATGTGATGATGGGAAAATCAAATTAAATCAAATTATTAATAAATACAGATAATGCAGGTGAAAAAATATTGGCTTCGTTTTGCAGCGCTATTGGTACTAAGTGTTATCACGAACAGGAGCATAGGCCAATCATCTTTACATGCACAGGTTACTGATCAATATGAGAATTCAATTGACGGTGCTGAAGTAAAAGCTTATCCATCCGGAACAAGTACTGTTACAGATTCTTCCGGGGCATTTACTTTAGCGGTAAGCGCAGCAGATTCAATCAGCATCAGCAAAGAAGGGTTTGAAAGCACTTCTTTTAAAGCAAATAGTCAGACTGAATTTGTAATAGACAAAAACTTTGGATGGAAAGATTTACTGAACCCGCTTTTTTATATTAAAAATGGGGGATTGTGGTTATTGCTTTTCATTGTATTTGCAGAGACAGGATTGATGGTAGGATTCTTTTTACCGGGTGACAGCTTATTATTTGTAGCTGGTATTTACAGTACCGAATTAATTGCTACACTCCCTACCGGCAGCACCGGCAGTGATTTTATCAACCTGGTTATTTTATGGTTTCTTGTATCAGCATGCGGCATACTGGGAAATATGGCCGGCTACTGGTTTGGTAAAAAAAGCGGCCCTTTTCTTTTTACAAGAAAAGATACATTTTTATTTAAACGCAAACACCTGCTGCGTGCCAAAGATTTTTATGATAAACACGGCGGTCAGGCCATTGTGTTTGCCAGGTTTGTGCCCATTATAAGAACATTTGCACCTATCGTAGCAGGCATTGTGCAGATGGAAAAGAAAAAATTTATGTTTTACAATATTACTGGTTGTATAGCATGGGTATTCAGTATGCTTTTTGCCGGCCATTACCTGCAAAAATTTTTCCTGGTTAAATTTAATTTTGATCTGACCAAACACCTGGAACCAATTGTAATAGGAATTGTACTTATTACAACCCTGCCTGTTATTTATAAATTATTTTTTGGTAAGCGTGTAGATACTGATGAAACACCTGGTTCCCAAAATCTGTAAGCTTTCATGGAAAAGAAAAACCAGTCAGTCTTTGGTCTTGCTGTAGTTGTAGCAGCATTGGGTTATTTTGTAGACATCTATGATTTACTATTGTTTAGCATTATCCGCATTCCTTCGCTAAAATCTTTTGGTTTGGATGATACCGCTATTGCAAAAGATGGCCTGAAGATCATTAATATACAAATGATGGGTTTGCTGTTAGGAGGTATCTTCTGGGGCATATTGGGTGATAAGAAAGGAAGATTGAATGTGCTGTATGCCTCCATCATTTTATACTCATTGGGTAATATAGCCAATGGGTTTGTTCAAACGGTAAATCAATACGCCGGCGTGCGTTTTATTACCGGCTTTGGCCTGGCCGGGGAATTGGGTGCAGGCATTACCCTGGTAAGCGAATTGTTATCAAAAGAAAAAAGGGGCATTGGTACATCATTAGTAGCGGGTATTGGACTCACAGGTGCGGTGTTTGCGTTTTTTATTAAACAAAACTTTGAATGGCGGACCTGTTATTTCATCGGTGGTGGATTGGGGTTTCTTTTATTGTTTTTGCGCGTCGGCGTACTGGAATCGGGTATGTTTAAAAGCGTCCGGGAAAGTAATATTGCAAGAGGCAATTTTTTTATGCTTTTTACCAATGGAAAACGTTTAAAAAAATACCTCACTGCTATTTTTTTAGGACTGCCTACCTGGTATGTTATCGGCATCCTCATTTCATTTTCAAAAGAATTTGCAGTTAAGATGAATGTGCAGGGAACGGTTGATCCTGGCAAAGCTGTTATGTTTGCCTATGCGGGTATTTCTCTTGGTGATGTGGCCATTGGGTTTATAAGCCAGTGGATGAAGAGCAGGAAAAAAGCCGTGTATTTATTTTATGGATTAACCATCATTGGTATTTGCTGGTTTTTTAACATGCAGGGACAAAGTACAGAGACGTTTTATGCAGATTGTGCATTGCTTGGATTTGCCACAGGCTTTTGGGCCATGTTTGTAACGATGGCCGCCGAACAGTTTGGCACCAATATACGGGCAACCGTGGCTACTACGGTGCCCAATATGGTAAGGGGATCGTTAAACCTTGTCTCCCTGTTATTTGTATCCCTGCAGGCATCACAAGGTTACCTGAAAAGCGGATGGATTACGGGTATTGTTGTCATGGTCATTGGCCTTATTTCAGTGGCCTTCACTGAGGAGACTTTCGGCAAAGACCTGAATTATATGGAGGAATAAATCAGTACTGCTTTTACTGGTATACAATTCCGTATTGGTAATGCCGTTGCCCGCTTTAAAAAAATATCCTGCTTAAAAAATTGGTATTAATTCGTATTAATTCGTGTTAATTCGTGTAATGAAATTTCTCATCATAAGGTTTTCTTCTATTGGCGATATGGTACTTACCACACCTGTTGTGCGCTGCCTTAAAAAACAGGTGGTAACTGCCGAAGTACACTATCTTACTAAAAAATCATTTGCCAAAATTGTTGAATCAAATCCTTACATAGACAGGATTCATTACCTGGATGATAATATGGATGCAGTAATTGAAGCCTTGCAGGAAGAAAATTTTGATTACGTAATTGATCTGCATAATAACCTGCGTACGCTTAAAGTAAAACGGTCACTGCAAAAAAAATCTTTTTCATTCAATAAACTGAACCTGGAAAAATGGTTACTCACCGGTTTGAAGATTAATAAAATGCCGGCTATTCATATTGTGGACAGGTACATGCAAACACTGGAAAGTTTTGGTGTAAAGAATGATGGTGCCGGACTGGATTATTTTATTGCGGCTGCTGATGCTGTTAAAGAAAATGATATTCCTACCTCTCACCAGGCTGGTTACATAGGATTGGTTATTGGCGCAGCATACAATACAAAAAAATATCCGCTGCACAAACTTGAAGCATTTTGTACAGGCATCAATCACCCGGTGATTGTATTGGGAGGAAAAGAGGATGCAGCAACAGGAAAAAGACTGGCGGCCATTGATCCGTTTAAAATATACAATGCCTGTGGTAAATTTAATTTGAATGAGTCTGCTGATTTGGTGAGAAGGGCTAAACTGATTATAAGCAATGATACTGGTTTGATGCATATTGCAGCGGCATTTAAGCGGCCTGTTATTTCACTATGGGGTAATACGGTTCCTGCTTTTGGCATGTATCCCTACTACGGGACTAATTTTTTATCGCGCCAGCCCCATTTGCCTTATGATATTATGGAAGTAAATAATCTTTCCTGCCGTCCCTGCTCAAAAATCGGATACAACAAGTGTCCGAGAGGGCATTTTAAATGTATGGAAGAAATCAGGGTGGAAGAACTGGTTCAGAAAGTCAGCGCCCGGTTATAATCCCGTCAGATTCTGGCGTTGTGGTACAGGAGGTTTCCAGCGCCAAAGAAGGTATCCAATATATCTCTGAAATAATTTTGTGCGTGGTAAAAAACCATAAATAGCATTGCCTCAGGTTCACGGATGCACAACCGCAGTTACTACCTTTGTAAAAAAATGCTGCGCCCCTTTCCGATAAAAAAGATGTTGTTAGATCTGCGTTGATAATTTAACTGATAAATATCCGGATTTGTTTTTGTAAATTATGGTTCCATCTATTTCTAAACAGGTTGTATGTGTTTACACAGGTATATATTTTTATTACTGTTTGGATACCCGCATTTGGCCGGTGCGCAGAAACTGATTATTGACAGCATGCAGAAGATTATCGCGCTGGATAAAAAAGATTCTGTACAAATTGTGACCATGAATAACCTGGCCATTGAATATTCGCGTACGGATTTGATGAAAGCCAAGCAGATGCTCTACCACTCCGTTGCACTGGCGAGTTCCATACCGGTGTATACTTCATTAAGTAATTCCTATGCACAACTGGTTAACCTGCATACTGATGGCGGACAACCAGACAGTGCGCGCCACTATCTTGGCCTGATGCAAACATTGGCTGCCGATCATACCGCCAGCACTATAGAGGCCAATTACAATTTTGCAGCAGGAGAGTTCTACAAAAAAACAGGAGAGTTTAAAAAATCAATCCCTTATATCAGGCAGGCGTTAAAGGTGTACAGCTTACTGAACGACAAAGTACAGACGGCCGGTCTCACCCTGAACCTGGGCAATGCATACCTGGCCATGGGCCTTTTTAAAGATGCGCTGAGCTACCACCTGCAGGCATTGCGTTTGTTTGAAGCACTGAGTAATAAAAAAGGGCAATCGTTCTGTTTACAATCGGTAGGGAATGACCTGCTCAATTTTAACCGGTTTACAGAAGCGATAGACTATATACAAAAAGGCCTGGTTCTTAAAAAAGAATTGAACGACAAAAGAGGTATGGGGACAGGCCTGATGGCATTGGCGCAGGCATATACCTACATGAATGCATTTGACACAGCATTATTCTACGCAAGGCAGGCATTACAGATAAATGAAGAACTTAAAGTAATACCTGAAATGGCCAGGGGTTATTACAGGATGGGGGAGATATATGCAGGCAAACTGGATTCAAAAACAGCCATTGAATATTACACCAAAGCCAGGAACGCCTTTCTGCAAATGAATGATAGTGCGCTTGCGGCCAATGCCCGCGTGCAGATAGCCGCGTTGGAAATAGCCGGTAACAGACAAAAAAAAACCGAACAGGCACTGTTCAGCAGTTTGCATACCTCTGTAGAAAGCGGGGATCATTTTACAGAGGCAAATACTTATAAGACCTTATCAGCTTTTTACGCGGAGGGTAACCAATACGACAAAGCGCTGGCCTATAACGAGAAGTTCCACCTGATTACGGATAGCCTGGCCGGTAACAGCCTGCAGGTACAGCTGAAAACACTGGAGAGACAATACAGCATGGAAAAAAAGGAAAAGGAAATTGCGCTGAAAGAAAAAGAGATTGCCCTGCTGAAAAAGGATCAACTGCTGCACAATACAGCATTACAGAAGGAACGGGCCATTAAAGCCAGCGCTTTTCTACTGGCAGCTTTGCTGGCGGTGATTGGTTTTCTGGTGGTGAACCGTTACCGGGTTATCCAGAAAGCAAAACGAATGGTAGAAATCGAAAAACTCCGCAACGATATTGCCCGTGATCTTCATGATGACATCGGTTCCGCTTTGTCCAGTATCAATATTAACAGTAACCTGGCCCTAAACCGCTCAGAGGAAAGTGAGCTGGTAAAAAGCCAGCTGGAAAAAATAAAAATGAACTCGGGAAAAATCATGGAAAGCATGGGTGATATTGTATGGGCCATTCATCCGGGTAATGATTCCATGGAAAACCTTTCTGCAAGAATGAAAGAGTTTCTGACAGAAATGCTGGAGCCCCTCAATATTACTTATCAGTTACGGGAAGCCATCAACCTGCATAAAGCCAAATTACCTGTTGACAAAAGAAAAGAAATATACCTGGTATTCAAGGAAGCCATAAACAATGCAGCCAAATACAGCCAGTGCAGTAATATAACGGTGGCTTTATCCGGAGATGACAAACAATTTGAACTGCTGGTAGAAGACAATGGGAAAGGATTTGATATGGCGATGGCCAAAAAAGGCAACGGTTTGCGTAATATGCAGCAACGGGCTGCTGCCATGGGCGCCGGGTTTACGATCAAGGCCGGGGCAGGCAACGGCACCCATGTCGGTTTAAAAGTTCCCCTCACATGATTGGGGTACGCCGGAGTTTAACATAAGTGCTAACATTGTATACAAAACCATTGAACTCAAAATGCAGACAGGCGTAATGATTTTTGAAGACAATGATAACCTGCGCGAAAGCCTGGCTTCTATGATCACCTATTCCAAAGATTTATTATTATTCGGTTCTTATGCCAACGCGCAGCATGCCGTAAAGCTGGTGCAGGAGAGCCAGCCGGATGTAGTGCTGATGGACATTGACATGCCTGGTATAACCGGTATCGAAGCAGTAAAGTCGATTCACGCTGTTAACCAGAAAGTACAGGTACTGATGCTGACGGTCTTCGACGATAACAAACACGTATTCGAAGCCATCTGCGCAGGTGCTTCGGGCTACCTGCTCAAAAAATTCATCTCTGATAAATTATTGCTGGCCATTGATGATGTAATGCAGGGAGAAGTGCCCATGTCGCCGGGCCTGGCAAGAATGGTTATACAAAACCTGCAGCAGTTACCACCCGCAGAAGAAAATAAATACAATCTCACACCAAGGGAAAAAGAAATACTAAAATCGCTCTCACAGGGCAATAGTTATAAAATGGTAGCGGCTGCATTGTCCATCAGCACCGATACCGTTCGTACACACATCAAGCGCATTTACAAAAAACTCCAGGTACATTCCCAGGTAGAAGCTATTTCCAAAGCATCCGGTGAACGGCTTTTTTAATTTTCCTGATATACCACGTACCGGCATCACATCATGATGTGACGGCAATGCTTTCCTTTCTTTCGAATCTTTACAGGGATATTTTTTTCCAGCAACCATCATTTTTATAAGCCACCGGTATGAAAAGAATTTTACACCTGTTATTATCCTCCTTGTTTTTTCTTTTTTTCTTCAGCAATAGTTATGCGGGCCCCGACGTCACCATCAGCACTGTTGCGGTTGCCGCCGGCAATATTAACCAGGGATCTTCAAACAATATCATTTATATCGCAAAAGTCATGGTGACAGGATCTGCGCTTACCATCAATAGTATTGAAGCAAACCTGGGCGGCAATTTCGACAACGATGATTTCGGCAACATACTTCTTTATTATAATCTCACTGCTCCCAGTCTTACCGGCGCCGTGGCAAGCGGAAATGTTCCGGGCAATGTTGCTTCGCCCCATTTATTTACCATACCAGCCGGCAGGGTTGTGGCTGCCGGCAGTACCATATATATCCTTATCGTGACCAATGCCAGTAACACTGCTACGGACAATCATACCGTTTTGATTGATGGAGCCGTTAATCCTATTATTATCAACAGTAGTTCCGCACCTGTTATTACCAATAGCCAGACAGATGCTGCCGGCATTCAAACCATACAGGCAGCCGATCTTAGTTTTGCCACCATCCCCCTCACTGCTGCTGACATTAACCAGGGGTCGTCCAACAATATTGTTTACGTCGCTAAGTTGGATGTAGCCACCGAACCCATTACCATAAACAGTATAACGGTTAACCTCAGTGGCAATTTTGATAACGATGATCTCAACAATGTGCTGTTATATTATAATCTTACCGCTCCCAGCCTGACCGGCGCTATAGCCAGTGGTAATGTGCCGGGCAACGTTGCAGCGCCGCATGTTTTCACTATTCCGGGCGGCAGGGTAGTGCCCGCCGGCAGTAGTATTTATATTCTTATTGTTGCCAATGTAAACAACACGGCTACGGACAATCATACGGTGACCGTTAACGGGGCGGTTGATCCCATT
>JBDSOC010000004.1:0-16244 GCA_039915085.1 Chitinophagaceae bacterium | reverse complement strand
TCATTTTTTCTCAGTTTTATTAATGAAGCGTTCCGTCCTGCTAATTCAACGGCCATTGCTTTTTACAGTAAAGAAGAAAACAGAACGCGTTCCTATTCATTAAACAGGCTGGCCATCAATATGGGTTGGGCCGTTGGCAGCGCTATTGGTGGCCTGATAGCCAAATACAATTATGAATTGTTATTTTGGGTGGATGGCATTACCAATATAGGAGCCGCCATACTAATGCTGGCTTTCGTAAAGCCGGTGGATTATAAACCTGCACCTCATAAAAAGACAGTAATCAGTGCGAAAGAATCTGCTCTGCACGATTCAGTTTATATGTGGTTTATTGTATTAGCTGCCCTTTTTGCTGCCTGCTTTTTTCAGTTGTTTACCAACCTTTCTGTGCATTATAAACTTAACCTCCATTTTTCCGAACCATTTATTGGTCTGCTGATGGCTACCAATGGGTTAATTATAGTAGTTATAGAAATGGTAATCGTATATAAGCTGGAAGGCCGAAAAAAAAATACCGTTTATATCATCATGGGCACACTGCTGATGGCAGTTGCTTATTGCATGCTTAACGCGTTTATAATTACAGCTTTTATGGCTTTTGTAATGATTATAGTTATCACTTTTGCAGAAATGCTGGCGATGCCGTTTATGAACAGTTACTGGATTGGCAGAAGTAAGCCACACAACCGCGGACAATACGCCGCGCTATATACAATGGCATGGTCGGCAGCCCAAACATTCGGACCCATGAGTGGCGCACAGGTGGCCGAGCATTGGGGATTTAACCGGCTCTGGTGGATAGTATGCGGCCTTACCCTGGTTGCAGCCATCGGTTTTATGCAGTTGCAGGTTTACACAGCAAAAAAAGAACCCGTAGTCATTAAACAAAGTGATCTAAATACCAATGCTGAATTGCTGGCTGCTTCAGAAGAACCACTTCTGTAGTTGGCTCGTACTCATTGATGGTGTTTTTTTGCTAAGACCTTATCAGCCTCACTGGAATCCAGGAAAGATTACTGGAGTTATCCTGCAAACTCACTCAGTTCCAGCCATTTCAGTTCTTTTTCATCAAGCAGTTGTGTTACTTGTCCAATACGTGTAGATAGTTTTTGCAATTCCTCAAAGGGCGCATTTCCGCCATTCAATTTTTCAGTAATATTTTGTTTTTCTATTGTTAGATCTGCAATTTCTTTTTCCAATAGTTCAAACGCACGTTTTTCTTTAAACGATAATTTCTTTTTCTCACCGGCAGGGGTTAGAGGAGAAGGATTAAGTATTTTTTCTTCTTTATTTTCCGACATCTGTGTGCCTGCATCCGTTAGTTTTTCACTGTCTTTTAACGCAAGGCGGTATTGGGAATAGTTACCGGGAAAATCACGGATATCACCATCGCCCTGGAAAACAAACAAATGATCGACCAGCCTGTCCATGAAATACCTGTCATGGGATACAATAAGAATACATCCCTGGTAATCACTTAAAAAATTTTCCAGTACGCCCAGTGTTTGTAAATCCAGGTCGTTGGTAGGTTCATCCAGTATTAAAAAGTTTGGATTACGAAACAGGATAGACAACAAATGCAATCTTCTTTTTTCACCACCACTTAGCCTGGATACATAGGTGTATTGCTGATCAGGGGTGAACAGAAATAGTTGTAAAAATTGGGCGGCACTGAGTGAACTCCCATCAGCGAGCGGAAAGTGCTCGGCAATATCTTTAACAAATTCAATAACACGTTTATCTTCCTTTATCTCCAGCCCCTGTTGTGCGTAATTGCCAAACACAACCGTATCTCCGATATTTATTTTGCCGCTGTCTGCCGGTTCAAGTCCCTGCAGGATATTTAAAAATGTAGACTTGCCCGCACCATTTTTACCTACTACGCCAATGCGGTCGCCTTTTTTAAAAGTATAATCAAAACCACGCAGGATTACTTTATTGCCGTAGCTTTTGTATACTTTTTTCAATTCGGCTACTTTACCGCCAAGCCTTGTCATCTTTACCTGTAATTGCACTCTTTCATCTTCTATCTTTTGTTTAGCCTTTGCTTCCACCACATAAAAATTATCCTGGCGGCTTTTACTTTTGGTAGTCCGTGCTTTGGGCTGCTTGCGCATCCACTCTAATTCTTTGCGGAAAAGATTTTTTGCTTTGTCAATACTGGCAGATTCGCTTTCAATGCGTGCTGCTTTCTTTTCCATGAAATTCTCATAATCACCTTTGTACACATACAGGCTGTCACCATCTATTTCCAGTATTTCATTACAAACAGAATCAAGAAAATAGCGGTCATGCGTTACCATTAGTAAGGTTACTTTTTCCTGGTTGAGATAATGCTCCAGCCACTCCACCATTTCTACATCCAGGTGGTTGGTAGGCTCATCCATGATCAGTAAAACATGTTTATGCTCAAAACCTATGTCAATCAATGTTTTTGCAAGCGCCACCCTTTTTCGCTGACCACCGCTAAGCGTGCCTGCCAGCTGGTTGAGGTGATGAATTTTCAGTTTGCCCAGTATCTGTTTTACCTTGGTATCAAAATCCCACGCATTTAATTCATCCAGCAAAACAATGGCTTCTCCAATGCGGTCAGCATCTTCCGCATCACTGGCGGCTTCATATTCTTTTATGGCGTTGATAACCGGGTGATTGTGATGAAAAATATTATCAAGGATAGATTTATGATCGAGGAACTGCGGATCCTGCTCAAAAAGGGCAATGGTTACATCTTTATGTACCCATACTTTACCATTTTCGGCGGTTTCTTCGCCCGATATAATTTTAAGCAGTGTGGATTTACCGCTGCCATTTTTGGCTACCAGCGCTATCTTATCGCCTTCTTCTATATGAAATGAAATATTGTTAAACAGTGGCTTAATGCCATAACTTTTACTCAATCCTTCTACTGAAACATAATGCATGCGGCAAAGATAAGAGAATATCCTCCTTAGCCCTTCGCTGGTTTCCCTTAATGATTGCAGGCGTGTGAATTAAAATCACTATTTTTTTTCAAACAGAATAGCCTCAATTTGAATATTACGGAAAGACAATTTTGATAAACCCCGGATGAGTTCTATAGTGAGAATTGCAATTGAGTACCCTTATCCACCAGGCAGAGAAGAGCCGGGGATGAGGGAATGGTTTTTAGCTAATTATATAAATGATCCAGCACAGCAAGAGCGTAATACCCACTACAAAAGCCACCCTGTATTTTTGCCAGTTACTTTTTTGTTTGTGCTGATGAATGAAATTATTTATCTGTTCAATGAGCAAATTATTATTGCCGGCGATGCGCAGCAGTAATAAAGCAATTGGTTCTAAATACCTGAAGGGAAGCGCTATTGCAGATTGCAATATCTTTTCAATTACCTGGACTACAATTGTTTTATCGTCCGATTGCTGCAATATAGCAATGTTTTTATCGCTTAGTAACTGACGGATATGGTAACTTAATCCATCATAGTCAACCCTGAAAACATTTACCGTAAGCATATAGTTGCTGAGCCGGATACATTCAGCCAGTATAGTTGCAGGTGTTAAAGGTTCATTGCTGAATTGTTTTTTCAGGCTTCTGCTGTACCAGCGTTTGTAATTGTATTCCTCTCTTTTTTCAGGGTCAGACAGGATTTCATAAGCTTCCTGGATTTCTCTAAATTTTGCTTCGGCTGCCGCATTGCCAGGGTTTTTATCCGGGTGATGCCGTAATGCAAGTTGGCGGAAAGATTTTTTTATCTGTACCGTTGTAGCTGCAGGTGGCACCTCAAGTGTTGTATAATAATCCTTCAATGGCATAAAAGAAAGGCGCTAAAAGAAAAAGGCGAAAATACTATTTGTGTTCCATGCGCAGACACAGGGTTCAAATAAATTGAATATATGCCTGAAAATGAACACCATAGCAATGCTTAAATTGTTGCGGATAAACGCATGTAATAGGCTATATTTGCCAAAATTTTTTACGCATGACTAACGATCAGATAGGGAAGTTTTTGGACGCGGGCCATCTTACCAAACATAATGTTAAGATAGATTTTAAAACCCGTCAATCCATCATAGGCCTTTTTATTAAAACAAATGACTATGATGAGCTGAAATCCAAAAACTTCTGGCGCATCGTTTCTGAAACACATATTGATAACTGGAAAACTTCTCACGATAATAACCTGGCTAAAATTTTTAATGGTGCTGAAATTACCAGGTTGACACCAGTAGTAATAAAGTAATTTATTTCAATTTTTTTGCTTACAGGTTTAAATTTTTTGCAAAATATGGTTTGTAAGCACATCGCCCTGTTACTACAAAAAAGAATTTTGCCGGCAATTATGGTATGCTGTTTATTTTGTCACCCAACCAGCGCCCAACAACAAAAAGTTCAGCCACAACAAAATAAGATAGTACCCCCGGTCAGGCCATTTTACTTTAAAGATCACGATAGCAGTTACTACCAGTCTTTTGAACGATATATTACTGCCCGGTTTTATTTTTCTCAAAAATATGCAGGGCTTGAACTGGAAAGGCCAGATAATGTTTCACGGTTTCGGTATATACCCAACACTTCTCTAACAATGGGCGTGGGCGTTACTTACCAGTCTATTTCTTTAAATTTTGGTTATGGCTTTGGCTTTTTAAATACAGATCATGAAAAAGGTAAAACCAGGTACCTGGATCTTCAATCACATATCTACGGAAGAAAATGGATCATTGATCTTCTGGGGCAATTTTATAAAGGATATTACCTAACGCCCAGGGGCCTTGCCGCCAGTAACCCCGAAAGTTATTATGTGCGCCCTGATTTACGTATCCAGTTACTAGGGGTTTCGGCTTACCGGTTGCTGAATCCTTCCAGGTTTTCTTACCGGGCAGCACTGTTGGAAAATGAAAAACAAAAAAAATCAGCAGGGTCGGTTCTTATAGGCGCAGAGATTTACTATGGTATAATAAAAGCAGACAGCTCTCTTGTTCCAACTATATTATCAGAAAATTACCGGCAAAAGGGTGTACGGAGGCTTGATTTTATTAAGATAGGACCAGGCATTGGCTATGCTTATACATTTGTAATTAAAAATGATTTTTTTCTAACCGGGTCATTGTGCGCCAGTTTAAGTCTTGATTACACTAAACAGCATGGAGTAGAAAATAAAGCAGAAAAGTTTGAACTTAACAAAGGGTTCATTTACCGGATTGTTGCCGGATATGATAAAAATAACTGGAATGCAAACATTTCTCTTGTAGGCACGCAGTTGACAGTGGCGGCCGCCACCGCATCAGATAAATACCTATTGCAGGCCGGGAATTTCAGGCTTACACTTGCTAAAAGAATTACGCCTGGCAAAATGCTTTCCCGGAAATTACATCCTATTGATAAAATCATAAAAGATGTAAAAGGAAAAGCTGGCAACTCAGATTGAATCATCTGCTGAGTTATGTTTAATGTATCAATAATGATTTTCCGGGCTGCGGCTCATTCTTCTGGCTAAAATCTGACAAGTTTCCCAACTCCCTTCTCTATCTTTTATCACCTGCTGCAGAATGAACTAAATTTAAGTAGCTTTATTTTATTATTCAGACACCAGGTGAAAAATAAAATTTAATATGAAACATACCGCTATAGCCCGCTGCAGGTTTATTTATTTGCTGGCCGGTTTTATTCTTTATAATGTACCCGGTTATTCGAACGGCAAAAAGCCGGCACAGGAGTTTTATGAAATAAAAGTGTATCATTTTAAAACTGCTGACCAGGAGAAAGGGCTGGATGATTACTTCCAGCATGCGCTGCTGCCAGCATTGCACAAATTGGGTATCAGCAAAACAGGTGTATTCAAGCCCCTTGCTAACGATACTGCTGCAGATAAGCTGGTATATGTTTTTTTGCCATTACGATCTTTTGATCAATTACTTTCATTACCCGCACAGTTATTAAAAGACGCTGATTATAATACAGCAGGCAACACTTATTTAAACGCTGTATACAATAGCCCTCCTTATACAAGAATGGAATCGATATTGCTTAAAGCCTTTCCTATGGCACCCCAAATGCAATTATCCGGACTTACCGGTTCTCATACTGAACGCATATATGAATTACGTAGTTATGAAAGTCCAACGGAAAAACTATACACTAACAAAGTGCGCATGTTTAATGAAGGCGGAGAAGTCCCGCTTTTTAAACGTCTTGAGTTTAATGCTATTTTTTATGCGGAAGTTATTAATGGCAGCCATATGCCCAATCTTATGTACATGACCAGCTTTGATAATATAGCTGCACGCGAACAACACTGGAAGACTTTTACTGCTGATGCTGAATGGAAGAAATTGTCTGCTATGCCTGAATACCAGCACAATGTTTCAAAAGCTGAAATTATATTATTGCATGCTACTGAATATTCGGATCTATAGGGCATTGGGCGTGGGTATTGGGTATAAAGTTATACGTCCCCCTCACCCCGGCATTACACCCTATACCTCAACCTCATAATATTGATATGGCATTGCTTAAAAGGGTAAATCCATCTTCTAAAGTAAATAATGATACCGGCTTTGGAACAAACGCCAGTGATTATGGCGGACGCTTTGTTAACCGCGACGGGAGCTTCAATCTTCGCAAGGAAGGCAAACCTTTCTGGGAAAGATTTAGTGTATACCATAGTATGCTCAATCTTCCGGGCTGGAAATTTGTTACCTTAATTATTGGTTTTTACCTCTGTATCAACCTGCTTTATACTATTATATATTTGCTTATAGGTACAGAGCAATTTACAGGAATGCTTGCTAAAACAAACTGGGAAAAGGTAAAAGAAATCTATTTTTTCAGTACAGAAACATTTACTACGGTAGGTTATGGAAGAGTTAACCCTATAGGAGATGGTGTAAATTTTGTTGCGTCTATTGAGGCCATGAGTGGCTTTCTTTCTTTTGCAGTTGCTACCGGTTTAATCTATGGACGGTTTTCAAAACCCAAATCTTTTCTTATTTTCAGTGACTACGCGCTGATAGCGCCGTACCAGGATAAAACAGCTTTAATGTTCCGGTTTGCTTCTTATAAAGACAACCATATTCTTACGAACGTAGAAATAAAAGTGAATATAGGATTACAGGTAGAGGAAAATAATAAACCCATTTTCAAATTTTTTGATCTTCACCTGGAACGCAGCAGGGTGGATAGTTTGCCAATGAACTGGACAGTGGTTCACCCTATTGATGAAAACAGCCCGCTTACCAGCTTTAGCTTTGAAGATATGAAGGCTTCAGATGTAGAAATATATGTGCTGGTAAGAGGTTTTGATGATGTGTATTCTAATGTTGTGCTGCAAAGAACTTCATATACTTATGACGAGATAAAGTTTAATTATAAGTTCAAACCTATGTACCGCGAAAGCAGTGATGGCAAAACTACCATCGTAGAATTGCATAAGCTGAATGAACATGTTGAAATAAAATAATTTTTTTAAATCAGGTATTATGGCAAAAGCTGTAAAAGCGGCTGCTAAAAAAGCGGCACCCTTAAAAAAAGCTTCAAAAAAAGCATTGTTTGAAAAAAAGGTTACCACAGACAAAAGTGAAACCGGCATTAAGTACGCAGATAAATCTGGTGATCAGCCGGAACTGGTGCCGGTATTTGATGAAATAAAAAAAATGTTATTGCCATATGGCAGGGGAAGTATTAAAGTACGTGGTGGTTCTGGTGGACAAATAACACTGGTAAGTGAAAAGCCTGTAGAGATTCGTGGAAAAAAAAGAGATGAATACTGGTTTGCTGCCGCATTAATTCAAAGAGGGTATGTGGGCTTTTATTTTATGCCTGTACATGAGATTTCAGAAAAGAAAGAGATTTTTAAACCAGAACTGCTGAAATGTTTAAAAGGGAAAAGTTGCTTTCACATTAAAAAAATGGATGTTGTAATTTTTAAACAGATGGAAGAAGCACTTGCGAAAGGTTACAATAAATGCAAAGAAAAAGGATGGCTATAAATGATTTTTAATTTCAGGCCGGGGATGGCAGCGTAAATGAATGGTACCTGTGCATCTGCGGCTTATTTTTTTGCTATAGAAGTACAACAAAAACCCGCTGCCTGCGTTTTTTACAGTAGGTTTTTATCCCAATATTTTATCCGCATATCCATGAAAACAACCGCCATTTCCCTTTTTGGGAAGTTTACAATTGCTATTGTTATATTGTCTGTCATTTTAGTTGGTTGCGAATATCCATCCACTGCAAAGGCCACTGATAATATTGCAGGCCTCAAAGCAAAAGATTCAACCAGGACAAAGAGCGCTTCTGCAGTAAACGTAACTGCGCCGGCTGATGCCTCAACGATATTGAGCCGTAAGCAAATTCCTATTTTATGCTATCACCAGATACGTAACTGGCGCCCCACAGATTCAAAACAAGCCAAAGATTATATTGTACCCGAAGCGGTATTTGCAGAACAAATAAAAATGCTGGCGGATAGCGGCTATCATACAATTTCAGCTGATCAATTATACTCCTATCTTAATTACGGAGCTTCTTTACCAGCCAGGCCCATCATGCTCACTTTTGATGATACTGATTTGCCTCAATATACCATTGCTAAACCTGTCATGGAAAAATATGGCTTTAAAGGGTTGTTTTTTATTATGACGGTTTCTTTGGGCAGGCCCAACTATATGAGTAAAGAGCAGGTTAAACAACTTTCTGATGCAGGTAATGAGATAGGATCGCATACCTGGGATCATAAAAATATAAAGAAGTTTACGGATAATGACTGGACCATCCAGATTGATAAGCCAACAAAAACACTCGAAACAATTACCGGCAAAGCTGTTAAATATTTTGCCTATCCATTTGGATTGTGGAATACTGCGGCCATTCCCCAACTTAAAAAACATGGATTCGATGCCGCGTTTCAATTGTCCGCTAAACGCGATGACACAGATCCATTGTATAGCATTCGCCGTATAATTGTACCCGGCGCCTGGACTGCAGCCAACCTGCATGCTTATATGAAACACAGCTTTTAGATTTTTTAAAGAGGAAGCATTGCAGTAATTGCATTCAGGTGATAAAGAATTAACACTGAAAATAAAAAAAGGCCGCCTCATGGCAGCCTTAAAATTTGTTTAAATAAAGGGGAGTTACATCTTTTTTACGTTCACCGCGTTCATTCCTTTCTTACCTTCCTGTAAATCAAATTCAACTTTGTCGCCTTCTGTAACCTGGTCAATCAGACCGCTGGCGTGTACAAAGGTTTCCTTGTTGGAATCATCGTGTTTAATAAAACCGAAGCCTTTTTCACCGTTGAAAAACTTTACGGTTCCTTTTGTTTTTGTGCTCATTGTAATTTGTGTTGATAATAAAATTAAGTTGCAAATATACGGTTGATTTCGCAGATAAAGCAAAAAGCCATCTAAATAGCAGTGGAAGCCCGTTTTGAGCTTAAATACCTGGCCGGGATCACCCTATTAAGCCTGCTTTTTTCAGTTCAAGCATTAATTTTTCATTGATTAGCAACCTTCCATCTTCAAAACCGTGTGCGGGAATCCATGTGTTAATTATAACTGAATAATTATCGGCATCCAGTTTCGAAACACCTATCCGGAGCGCTGGTTCTTTAAGTATGTTAGTTAATGACGAAAAAGCGCTGGTTACAGTCTCTTTTATTTTGTCATATTCATTGCTATATTTAAATTTCAACTCTATATCAACGCGTCTTTTTCCCTGCCGGCTAAGGTTGAGAATAATTTCGTTGGACAGCTTGCTGTTTGGAACAATCACCGTTTTGTTATCAAATGTAAGAATGACGGTATAGAATAACTGTATGGAAGAAACCGTTCCCTCCTGGCTTTGTGTTATTATATTATCACCGACTTTATAGGGACGCAGCAACAATATCAGGACACCGCTGGCAAAATTCTGTAGCGTGCCGGAGAGTGCCAATCCCGCAGCCACACTGAAACCGGCAATAAGGGTTGCAAAAAGGGTCATGCCAATGCCCAGTATTTGCATCAGCATCATAATCAGCAGCACCTGTAATATAACAGCCAGCAGGTTGGAAAGAAAAGTTTTTACGGAAGAATTGATATTCCTGGTTTCCATCATCTTTTTCAGCCAGCGGTTAATAATCCGCAACACCCACTGCCCCGCAATTAAAACAATAACAGCAACTATAATCTTTGGTCCAAACGTAATCAACCAGTGAAAAGCCTGGTCATAAAATTTCTGCAGATAATTCATGGGTACTAATCTCTTTGACTATAGATATTATTTTCCTCGTCTTCCTCACCAATATTTTCATCTTCATCATCAAGATCAGCGCCGGGTGTATCAAGGTCTTCGCCGCTGCGGTCCTGATTTATTCCTTTTTCATTCAATAATTCTCCCTCATTGTCTCTTTCGTCAAGTGCCATTTTATCAAAATCTTCGGTTTCATCAGTGGGTTGATGCCCGGCACCTTTTTTCAATAATTTTTTTTCCTGGGGCGTTACATCAGATTCACTGGTAATAATTTCATCTGAATCAGTATTCAAATCATCCAATATTCCATCTCCTTCCTCGCCCGCTGAAGAAATTGTAACATCCTGCATTTCACGGAATTGGGGAACTTTAATATTTTCTTGCCCGGGAATATCTTTTACTTCAGGTATGTCCATGATAATCGTTTCGGGTTTTAATTTTTGCTGGTCTTTTTTTGAGTCTGTTAAATCGCCGTTTTTTGATACATTATCTTTTTTCATCTTGCACTTTTTTAAGTTATTAATATAGCAGGTGGGTTTAAAAATTATGCCAGAGACCGGACTCTTTTAATGTTGAAAGCTTTCTGTTGGCAATACGTACGACAATGCCGTATAATAGCTCAGAGAAAAAATGAAAAAGTAATTAAATAAATAAGAAAAAACCGTAGGCGGGGTAAACCGGGGAAATTATTCCTCAACTAATTAGTAATGAAGCATTAAGGCTTTAGAATTATTACATGGCTTATTTTAGGTGTCTTATATAGGTTTTTCCTGGTGTGAACAGGATAATTGGCAACCATTGGCCAGGCGTATATTTTAATCATACATTAACGCAGAGATTACTATGCAGACTAAAACATTAAGATTGACTTCTAATATGAACGCTTCCGTATTTCCGGGGGTATTTCAGGGAAACTTTTTTTTGAAGGGGTCAATGCAAAAGTCAATTATTCATACAATTATATTGTATGATTTTCGTTGTATTTTAAAGCGATAAAAAGAAAGCTTGTTTTACAGTTGGTGCCTAATTGTTTACAACTATGGAAAAACCCTCTCAGCCCCTTGGCTGCTTATTTTCAACCCAGTCTTATCATTTTTCTTTTGCCTCCATGTTTACCCGTAGTCTGCTGCTGATTATTATTATCAATACTTCACTATACAGTCATGCCCAGTATCGTGTTAATGACGAAGATGCAGCGAATGCTGACGTGTTCTCAAAAAAATACAAGGACGATGATGTTATGTGTACGGCTTCACATCACTACTTCACTTTTGATAAAGGTAAAAACGCATTGAATGATAAAGTAGTAGTTATTGAGGAAGAAACAGAACTGGATTTTTTATCGCTTAAAAAATTTGCTTCACTTACTTACCCGGAGTTTTATAATAAATTTATTGAATTAAAAGCGTTTAAAAAATCACTTAAAGTTGGTTCGAAATACGCTACTTCCAGGATGCAGCCTATGGACCGGTCTGTTACCAGTGACGGCGTTTTTTTTGATGACAGCCGGGTACAATATTATCCCATTCGTTTTGCTGAAAAAGGAAGTATGGCCAGGGTTACAGTAAAAAAAGAATATACTGATGGCAGGTATTTGACGCGTTTATTTTTTGGTGAGAACTACCCGGTTAAAGAACAGGTATTTGAATTTAAAGTTCCGGAGTGGCTGACTGTCGATTTTAAAGCAATCAATTTTGACGGATACAAAATTGACAGGCAGGAGAATAAAAAGGGGGGGTATATAAATTATGTATTTACAATGAAGGATATTCCTGCAAGTAAGCAGGAATACAAAAGTATTGGCCATGCATATACAGATCCACACATAATTATCCAGATAAAATCTTTTAATAATAAAGGGGAGACATTAAAAGGATTTGATAAGACAGACGATATGTATGCATGGAACAACCGCCTGTACGGGATGGCAGGAAATAAAAAGGAAAGTCTGCAATCCGCTCTCCCAAAAATTATCCAGGGTAAGACAACGGATATTGATAAAATAAAAGCGATTTATTACTGGGTACAGGATAATATCAGGTACATCGCCTATGAAGACGGCTATTCAGGATACATTCCGGCAGGCGCGCAGGATGTGCTTGCAAAAAAATTCGGCGATTGCAAGGGTATGGCCAACCTGCTCACTGAGTTTTTGCAAATGGCAGGATATGATGCGCACTTTACATGGATAGGAACACGTTCCATACCTTACCAGCAATCTATGCCGGCATTGTGTGTTAATAACCACGCTATTACTACATTGTATTTTCAGGGTGGCGTTTATTTTTTAGATGGAACAGAAAAGTATGCGCCCTTTGGAGAGAATGCTTACCGCATACAGGGAAAGGAAGCCATGATTGCAAAAGGGAATACATATGATTTAAAAACAGTACCGCTTACCACGGGCAATGACCACAAAATACTTTCAAAAGCAGATTTTGTATTAACCAACGAAGTTTTGTCAGGAAAAATTAAAATTGTTTTAACCGGCAATGAACGAAAGGATTTTCACCAGTCTTACCAGGATTTACCCATAAGTTCACAAAAAGATTTTTTAAATGAATTCCTGGAATTTGGAAATGATAATATGCAGGCCACCAATATTAAAACAAGCGATTTAAAAAACCGTGAAATACCTGTATCCATAGAAGGCGATGTTGATTTAAGTAATTATGTAAATACCATTTCGGGGGATAAATACATCAGTATTGATTTCTTTCCCAAAACACTGGAAAGATATATGCCCGATGAAAAGAGAGTGGGTGGCTATGATTTTGATGATGTAATGACTTTTGAAGATGAGATTTCTTTAACAGTTCCACCAGATACAAAATTTGTGGATGTACCGGAAAAGTCAGAAATGACCTATGACGGGTACGAGTTTAAAGGTGAATATATTGTTACAGGAAATAAAATTGTTTTAAGAAAAAGAATCGTCATTAAAAACAGTGTTATTAAGAAGAGCGATTTTGAGAACTGGAAAAAGTTTCTTGCGTCAATTAAAGAATTCAGCAAATATTTACTAAGCATTACTAAAAAATAATACCGGGCATGAAAAAAAAGTTGAAACAATTGCTGGTATGTGCCGGCATTTTTATAGTATGTTTTTTAACTGCACCTGTAAAGGCACAGGATTTTATTGATGAAGAGTTCCTGGATAATATTGAAACCAATGCAAAATTTATCTGGAGCGAACCTGCCGCAGCATTTTCAGTTGCTGAAGCACCAGCTAAATGGAATGATGAGTCAGCAGTTGTAATGGGTTACAAACGCAGTATTCTGTTCGATAAAAAAACAAGTGGTGGTTTTTTTTCTGCCAGGCAGAAAAATGTTTTCTTCTTTGAGAAAGTGAGGTTTAAGATACAATTGCACGATAAGAATTCAGTCCAGGCCTTTTCTGAAATTTACTTTCGTTACAGTACGAAAGATGATGGATTTGTAGCACGGATAATTAAACCAGGCAATGAAACATTGCCGGTTGATTTAAAAGAAGCAGTAGAGCTTGAATCAGCGGGCGACATACCTGAATTTTTCAAAAGTTTTTTTGATCAGACTTCTGGTGCGCAATCAAGATATTATAAAGTTGCCATACCTAATCTTGAGCCGGGAGATATACTTGAATACGCATCTTACACAAAAAGTAAACTGGACGTAAGGGGATCAGGCTTTGTTGAGTTTGACCCGCAATATGAAATTTGCAGCAAGGGATATCCGGTAATGTACAATGAAATTGATATTGAAACAGACGACAAATCTTTTTTTAAATCATTGTCATTAAATGGTGCGCCGGAATTTAAAAAGGAAAATGCTGCGGATAAAGATTTTTTTCAATATGTATTTATAGATCGTAACAGGGGCGTAGAAAAAGATGTGAATTTCGTTAACCGCTACCTCGTATATCCAATGGTAAAATTCCAGGTTATTTATGCCAATAGTGAAAATGTAAAAGGACTTTTGATTGGTGGTAAAGGAGAATTGAAAACCGGGTTCAGCAAGGAAGAGCTGGCCCTGAAAGCCTGGGAAAATTATGTGGAAGTAGGCAATAGTTATTATAACAATCTTTATACGGTACAAAATTTTGTAAATACTTCCTGGGCAGACCTGAAAAGAATGGGCGCTAAAGAATGGTCGGACCAGAAATTTATCAGCAATGTTTATTATTATCTACGGAATAAGGTAGTGTTTCAGAACAATTACCTGAGTGATAAAGTTTATGCTTTCATATTTGGGTCATTGCTTTTCCAGCGGAATATTCCTTCGGAACTTGTTATCAGTTCATCTAATAATATTGGAAACCTGAAAAATGTTTTATTTGATCAGGAGATTCGTTATGCCATAAAAGTAAACAACCAATTGTATTTTAATTGTACAGATCATTCTGTTCCCGGTGAGTTGATTCAGAGTTTGCTGGCAAATGAGGCGTATATAATTACAGAGCCCAAAAAAGGTCATCCGCAGGAAGTAAAGCCTTTTATTTTGCCCGATGCCAAAGCGCCGGACAATACGGTTAGTTATGCTATCAATGCTTCACTGTCACCAGATTTAAATAATACAGTAGTGTCAAGAACAAGTGTGTATACCGGCCTTGTAAAAACCGGTAATATCGGCAATGCAATGCGCCTGACTACTTATATGCTGGACGATTATAAATATTACGGAGGTGAATCACCCGCTGACAGAATGAAACCGCGCGAAGAAGAAGAATACGACAGGTCAATAAAAGCAATTAAAGAAGAATTTAAAAAAGCCAAACCGGATTTTGTAAAAGAGGAACTGGAAAAAGAATTTCAGCAGAAAATAAAATTTACAGATTTCAAAATAATCAGTGATGGCCGGTCAGACAAAAAGAAAGATCTTGAATTTACAGAAGAATTTGAATTGCCCGGGCAAGTAAGAAAAGCAGGGAAGAAGTACCTGGTGAATCTCACTGGGTTAATTGGACCTCAGTTACGGGTTAAAAAAGAAGAAAGAGAAAGAAAATTCGACATTAATGTTGGCTATGCACGGTCAATCAGTTGGGTAATCAATTTAAAAATTCCCGACGGGTACGCGGCTTCTGGTATTAATGAATTAAATACAAATGTTGAAAACGAGGTTGGAAAATTTAGTTGCGAAGCGAAAGAGGAAGCCGGTACTGTTGTTCTAAAAATGACTAAAGTATACAAGCAGTCAAACATTGCAAAAGATAAATGGCAGAGTGTGCTTTCTTTTATTGACGCTGCATATAAAACTTCCTTTAAATACATATTATTAAAACCCAAAAGCTAAAATCAAATAACTAAACCCGCAAGACCTTATGAAAAATATATCGTTGGCTATTCTTTTTATCGCATTGTCACTTGCCGGACGGAGTCAGTATAAAAAGGCAGGATTCTTCAGTAAAAAAGGACGCAGCATAAGCGTTGGCGCCACTTCATTTATTATGGGTGATGGCAAAGGTGCGCCCCATGGTTTTTATTACGAAGGAAGCAGGGAGAGCAGTGAACGCAGGCTGTTTACTTATGGAAATATTTCTATAATACCGGGGTATAAATTTTCTTTTCAAACACCAGCGGTATCATACGATCAGACTTCAGAAAAAAATGTAACGGTATCTGGTAAAACAACCATGCATTTTTTATACCAGTTCAATGTGGGTTGGTTTTTACTTAAACAGCAAAATGAAGAAAGAAAATTCAGGCCATTTATTTCCGCCGGGTTTAATGTTTTACTGGCGGGAAGATTAAAGGAAGTAACCTACGAGGACGGCTATGAAGTAAATAAAGATGTAGGAGGTCAAAGTTTCAGTACGGGCTTCCGTGGCGGGTTGGGTTGTATTTATGACCTGAGCGAAAGGTTTTCCCTTAAATTAGATGGCGGATATACTTACCAGATAAATATTTATGCTTCCAGCCAAAATGATTACCCGACTTATAATTTATTTACCAGTCATACTTCAGTAAGCCTTGGCGTGAGGTATAATATTTTCAGCGAATAAAAAAACGCTGGTAACAAGGATTTTTAGCATTGTTACCAGCGTTGTATTTTTAAACCT
>JBDSOC010000316.1:0-6515 GCA_039915085.1 Chitinophagaceae bacterium | reverse complement strand
AGTACCAAAAAGCAAATTAGAAAAGATGATTTTGCAAGATTTCGTAACTATTGTATAAAAAGCCAGTATTTTTTTGAATACAATAGGAAGAAGAAAAACTGCCAGCAAGGATTTCAGACTTTTTGAGGGTTAACTATTTAATAATATCTTTTACCGGCGGCCCGCTTTCATCTTTAAATGACATAACACTGTCTACAATGTATTTACTCATTCCCCGCCATGGTATAGAGCCAAGGTATTCTTTATAATGCAACTCCAGCGTAGCACCGCTGTGAGACATTAATATATTGGCCACCTTTTCATTTACTACAGAAAATTCAAACTCGTTTGACTGGATGCTGCCGGGCACCATAGATTTATAACCGGTCTGAATAATTCTACCTTCGTATGTTTTAAAAACATAGCCTTTTTTTACAAAAAAGTTTAGCTGGCCCGCCTTGGATCCTTCACCAAATACAAAAAAATAACGGGCAAAGAAAAATATGATTAACCCAACAATAAGAACACTCACAAAAACACTTAAAAACTTTTTCATATCAATAGTTTTATTACTGATTGGTGCATCACCTGCAAAGTTGCAGGCCATACAAAATTAAAGTCCGTATTTATCAATCATATAGATAAGAGCAGTCATATTAATGGCGCCCAGTTCAAGTTCACGCTTATTTACATTTTCAAATACATCATTACGCGCATGGTGCAAATCAAAATACCGGTTATTATCCGGAAACAAACCGGCTACAGGCGTTTTTAATATTTCGTGCAGCGGTCCTATATCCGAACCACCGCCACCCATACTAAACTGGTAAACGCCATAAGGAATAAACAATGGTATCCATGCCTGCATTTTTGCCAGTTGCTCAGGTGCCATTGAAAAACTCATCCCCCTTGGCGTATAACCCCCGGCATCACTTTCAAAAGCAAACAAATGATTTTCACCACTTGTTTTAGCTTGTTCTGCATAAGCTTCTCCACCCCGGCCGCCATTCTCTTCATCTGCAAATAATACGATGCGTATGGTGTGCTTTGGTTTATAACCCAGCACTTTTAATGACCTTAATACTTCAATAGAATGAACACATCCCGCACCATCATCCTGTGCACCTTCTGCAGGGTCCCAGCTATCCAGGTGACCGCCAATTGTTATTATTTCTTTGGGTGATTCCGTTCCTGTTATTTCACCAATTACATTATGGCCAATTGTATCGGGCAATAAACGGGCATTGGAATGATAATACAATTCAATGCTTTTTCCATCTTTTAAAAGCCTGCTCAATTTTTCGGCATCACGCACACCCATAGCTGCACAAGGAATTTTAGCATAATTAGAATCATATTGCGTAAGGCCGGTATGCGGATTATTATCTCCGGCAGATCCTGTCAAAGACCTTATCACCACTGCTATGGCGCCATATTTGGCTGCACGGGCAGGCCCTGCGCGGCGGTATGCACCAGATTCTCCATATGCACGGAATGGCAGTAAATATTTTTCATTAAAAGGATTATTGAAAAAAACAATCTTTCCTTTTATGTTGTCCTTTTGTTTTTCCAGGTCATCAAAATTATTGCAGTATACAACAGCTGCTTTTACGCCGTTTTTTCCCGTACCCATTGAGTTACCAAGTGCCAGTACGTCCAGCGTTTCTTTGATTACTTTTCCGGATGCATCCTTATAGGTATACCACGCCTCGTCTTTACCACCCCTTACCCAATGCGGCACTTTACACTCCTGCAACCATACCTTATCAGCTCCGGCATCTTTTAATGTACGTACGCCCCAATCTTCTGCCTTAAACTTTTGCGGGCTGCCTGATAAACGGCCGCCTACGGTTTTGCACAATACACGCAGATTATCATAAATTTTACCGCTCACTAAAATTTCATCAGCAATTTTTGAAATAAAGAGAGAATCTTCCACCTGGCCGTTTACTGCACCAGTAAAGCCCATAATCATACAAAAAGCGAACAATTTCCTCATGTTTAAGAAATTTTGATAAAGATAAGGCAAACAATCATGGGGTATTATGGTTAATGCAACAGATGTATTTGAAATCAGTCTGCCGGCCGGCGGGGATACCGGTTGCAAATGCCGGATGAATGTTGTATCATTTTGATTAATGCAGTGAGTTAGGGCCGGAACATTTATTTCATTTACCTTCGGAAACATTTTTAAATAATATTGTTATAATGCGTATAGGAATTGTTTGCTACCCTACATTCGGCGGTAGTGGCGTACTGGCTACAGAATTAGGCAAGGCATTGGCTGATAAGAATCACCAGGTACATTTTATTACTTACCAGCAGCCCGTAAGACTGGGTGAATTCAATGCCAATATTTTTTATCATGAGGTGAGGGTGCCCACTTATCCTTTATTTGATTACCCGCCCTATGAAACAGCATTGGCCAGCACCATGGTAGATGTGATTGCCAACAACAATCTTGACCTGCTGCATGTACATTATGCCATTCCCCATGCATCCGCGGCTTATATGGCAAAACAGATTTTATTGAAACAGGGAATAAAAATTCCGGTAATTACCACTTTGCACGGTACTGATATTACCCTGGTAGGTAAGGATAAAACATATGCCCCGGTAGTTACATTTTCAATTAATGAGAGTGATGCCATTACTGCTGTTTCAAATAACCTGCGTGATGAAACTTACCGTTCATTTAAAATAGAAAAAGAAATAGAAGTCATCCACAACTTTGTAGATGTAAAGCGTTTTGGCAAAAAACCGATTGATGCTTTCAGGAGGGTTATTGCACCAGCCGGGGAACGTATTTTATTGCATGCTTCCAATTTCAGGAAAATAAAACGTGTGCAGGATGTAGTAAACATTTTTGCAAAAGTAAATGCCGAAATACCCAGTAAATTAATGTTTGTGGGCGATGGTCCTGAAAGACCGATGGCAGAAAGCCTCAGCCGTGATTTGGGCGTTTTTGGCGATATCCGTTTTGTTGGCAAGCAGGAACAAATGGAAGAGATACTTGCGGTAGGTGATTTATTTTTACTTACTTCCGATTATGAAAGTTTTGGATTGGCTGCGCTGGAAGCCATGGCTGCCGGTGTGCCCGTTATCAGTACCAATGCAGGTGGTTTGCCGGAAATTAATGTAAATGGTGTTACAGGTTATTTAAGTGATGTGGGCAATGTGGAGGAAATGTCAAAACATGCATTGCATATTTTAAAAGACGATGCAACCCTGCAGCAATTTAAAAAACAGGCAAGTAAACATGCTGCTTTATTCGACATTCATAATATCATTCCAAAATACGAAAAACTCTACAACCGTTTTTGTAAATGCATTTGAGGAAAGCCATTAGCTGTTAGCTGCTATTCCTTTGACTGGTAAAAGGCGCTCAAATACCAAGACTAAAAAGCCACGATGTTCTTTAAAGAATCACCGTGGCTTTTTGCTAACAGCTAATGGCTAAAAGCTATTTCTACCGCAGCCATTTTTCAGGATCAAAATTCTTATTTGCGTCATTTGAAATACCCAGTTCCAGCTCACCAATATTGTCTTCTTTTTCTGCTATTCTGCCAAGCACCTGGCCTGTTTTAACCTGCTGTCCTTTGGTTACACTTACAGATGACAGGTTACTATACGTTGTGAAATATTTACCATGTCTTACAATTACCGCCTGTACATCACCGATATAAGTTATCAGTGCTACTTCACCGTCAAAAATAACTTTCACTGATTTGCCTGCTTCTGTTTCAAATGTCAGGAATTTATTGTCTACATGTAAAGGTGTTCCGGGAATGGTTTGATTGCCAAAATGCATTGATATTCTTCCTGATTCAATGGGCCAGGGTAAACTCCCACGGTTTTTCTCAAAATTATCTGATAATTTTTTTGCCGCAGGATCCGAATTAAAAATTGATACTTTCTCCAGCGTTTTTGCAGGAGCAGTTACAGTACTGTTATTTTTTATCTCCGGAGCTGTAGCCACAGAATTATTTTTTGCAACTGCATTATTTTTTGCATTTATTTCTGCATTCCTTTTTGCTTCTGCTATAGCGGCTAATCTTGCCCTGTTTATCGCTACAGTTATAGCACTGGATATTTTCATATCCTGTCTTTTCTTATCCGCAAAATCTTTATTTAATTCTTTTTCCCTTGCCTTCAGTTTACTCACCACATCATCTTTCTCCCGCTTTTCATCTTCTAATTTTTGCTTGGCTTTATCTTCTTCTTTTAATACCAGGCTTTTTTGTACGCGGCTCTGGTTAAGATTAACAATCTTTCCCTGTATCTGGTCCTGTGTCCGTACAATATTATTGGCCTGTTCTTCACGGTAAGCGCGGTAAGATTTCAGGTAGGAAACTCTTTTTAATGCATCATTAAAATTGCTGGCAGAAAAAATGAAATTTAAAAAATCGTAATTACTGCGGTTTTTATATGAGTACACCACACTCTTGCCATATTGCAGTTTTAGTGTATCCAGCTCTTTTTTAAGTTTTGTTATATCTCTCCAGCCCTGGTTAATATCGCCCTCTATCAGCTCCATTTGCTGGTTAATAACGTTTATCTCTCTTTGCCTTAGCTGTAATTTTTTTTGAACCGCGTTTAGTTGTGCAAGTGATGCTTTTTTATTCCGTTTGGTTTCATCCAGTGACCGTCTTACATCATCAATCTCTTTCTGAATAGCCGCGCGTTGTTTTTCCAGCTCTGCTTTACCGGGTTGCTGCGGAAAAGCCACTAAGCTTATAAACAATAAAAGCGCAGACAGGCAGATTTTGTGCATACACGGTTTTAATTGGGTAAAAAATAAGGGCGGATAATATGATACAACGATCAGCTCAAAAATAAAGTATACAACGCTTACCGGCGCTTAAAATTTTTGGGAATACTAAATGGATAGCTTAATGTTTCGTTAAAGCTATACTGCTTAAAATTCATATCTATATCCAGCTTGCCTTTCTCCGATACAGATACCCTGCGTTCTGTAGCAAATTTTACCCCATTTGTTGTTTGATAACCGGAGTACGTTAAATCAGCAGTACGGTTGCGCAATGGATCTACATCATCCAGTTTACTGTGCTGTAACAGGTAATTTCCATTGGTAATAGCCAGCAGGTGTTTAAATAAAGGGCCCACATTCATGAGCGTTATAGACTGATCATTTTTTTTATAAGAAACTACATTGCTGTCGAGGTAAATAGGATTGCCCAGCAAAAGATCCTGCAGTGTATGAAAATCAAAAGGCAGGTTAGTAAGTTCCTGCAGATAATTAACTGATCGCAACTGCACTATTTTATCTTTCTTGTTCAGCACCATTACACTATCAGGGGTTACCAGCACACGCAAAGCTTCATAACTGAAGATGGTAGCGTTTACAGAAATCCATATAATGCTGTCTTTCCGCATACGTATAAACACCGTCAGCTCCGGTTGCTCGCCTTCTTTATCACGGTAATCAACCTTTACTTTTGCAGAAAAAGTTTGGAAATTTGCAATGCGGTTACTGTTGATTTTATTCATCAAATCATGTATCACTACTATTGAATCAGCATGAGAATTATCAACAATGGTCATCTGTGTGGTGTCCGTTTTTGTTTTGGAAATGGCCGTTTGTATTTTTTTGGCAGATTTACAGCTGGCCGCCAGCACAATTATTAATAACAAGCCTGTCCTTATAAAATTTTTCATTTTTATTTATTTACCCGTGTGTCCAAATCCGCCGTGATTACGTTCCGTTTCCCCTATTACAGATACAAGTTCCCAGCCAACCTGTTCAACCCTGCCAATAATCATTTGCGCAATGCGGTCACCCGGTTGTATAGTATGTGGGTCTTTAGACAGGTTGACAAGAATAATTTTTATTTCGCCCCTGTAATCCGAGTCGATGGTACCAGGAGAATTGAGACAGGTTAACCCGTGTTTTATTGCCAGCCCGCTGCGTGGCCTTACCTGTGCCTCATAACCTTTGGGCAGTTCAATAAACAAGCCTGTAGGTATTAACTGCCGTTCCAGCGACTGAAGTGTTACCGGCGCTTTTATATGCGCCATCAGGTCCATACCGGCAGAACCAGGCGTAGCATAAGCTGGTAAAGGGTTGGTTGACTGGTTAATTATTTTTACGCTTATTTCTGGCATGTTTGCAAAAATAGGGAGGAATGTGTGATGTCTGATGTGATGATGTCTGATTTCTCCTACCCGGCGGAATTGGAAAAAGGGGTGATCAAAATCCTGGTTTTCCAGTTTCATAAATTACATCAGACATCATCACATCAGACATCAGACATTAAAAGTACGTTAGCATACGCCACCAATCCTTCTTCTCTTCCTGCAAAGCCCATTTTTTCTGTAGTGGTTGCTTTAACAGATACATCTTCTGTTGTAATTTCCAGTATAGCGGCTATTGCGCCCCGCATTTCGGTTGAATACTTTTTTATTTTGGGCTCTTCCAGGCAGATGCTGCTGTCTACATTCACCACTTTGTATCCTTTTTGTTTAATCAGTTCAAAACATTTTTGCAAAAGAATTTTACTGTCGATGTTTTTATA
>JBDSOC010000294.1:0-5526 GCA_039915085.1 Chitinophagaceae bacterium | reverse complement strand
GTATTGGGTTTGGGCGGTCTTGGTCACATGGGTGTCAAATTTGGTGTGGCATTTGGCGCCGATGTAACTGTACTAAGCACTTCGCCAAAAAAAGAAGCAGACGCAAAAGCATTGGGGGCACATCATTTTGTGGTGACTACCGATCCTGCACAGATAAAAGCAGCCATGGGTACGTTTGATTTTATACTAGATACCGTATCTGCACCGCATGATTTTAATATGTACCTGTCGTTATTAAGAACTGATGGGATTCATATTTGCGTGGGCGTACCACCAGAACCTGCCAGCATAGCGGCTTTTAGCTTATTGGGCGGCCGTAGAAGTTTAGCCGGATCTGGTATAGGTGGCATTAAAGAAACACAGGATATGCTTGATTTTTGCGCTGAAAAAAATATCGTTTCAGACATAGAAATCATTAATATAAAAGATATTCAAACTGCTTATGACCGCATGGTGAAAGGCGATGTACGTTACAGGTTTGTAATTGATATGGCAACTTTATAACTCAACCTGACGGATCAGCGGATGATTAAAAAATTAAACGCAAAAGGATGCTTAATTTAAAAGCAGCTCTCACAAGGAGCTGCTTTTAAATTATTACCTGACACGATCAATTTCAAAACCAATACTTTATAACTATTCTTTAAATTTTAAATCAATAACATAGCAAGCCTTGCATCAGCAATTATTAATTTTTCAGCGTCCCCATCTTACATTTGCGCTAATTAATTAACCTGTATTCATGTCCTTAGGAATCAAATCTGCCGCACAGCCTGCTTTGACTGCTACAGTCTATCCCATCCTGTTAGCTATTAGTTTTTCACATTTGCTCAATGATACTATCCAGTCGCTTATTCCTTCTATTTACCCGCTGGTAAAAGCCAGTTATGCGTTGAACTTCGCCCAGGTTGGCATCATTACCCTCAGCTTCCAGCTGGCGGCATCATTACTGCAACCTTTTGTTGGATTTTACACGGATAAAAAACCGCAGCCGTTTTCGCTGGCAGCAGGCATGGGTATTTCGCTTATTGGCCTCATTGTTCTTGCACAGGCACATCATTATTATGTTGTACTGATAGCTGTGGCCCTGATTGGTACAGGTTCTTCTGTTTTTCACCCCGAAGCATCAAAGGTTGCTTATATGGCTTCAGGTGGAAAACGTGGCCTGGCACAATCCATCTTCCAGGTAGGTGGCAATGCTGGCAGTGCTATCGGCCCTTTGCTGGCAGCACTTATTATTGTGCCCTATGGTCAACAATATATTCTTTGGTTTTCATTACTCGCTTTGCTGGCCATTATTGTATTGTACCAGATTGGTAAATGGTATACCATTAATATGCACCTGATACGGCCTAAAAAAAACATTGCGGGCCTGCAGGAGAATACTTTATCATCCCGAAAAATAACACAGGCTGTAATCATCTTGCTGGTACTTATTTTTTCCAAATACTTCTACCTGGCCAGCATGTCCAGTTATTATACTTTTTTCCTGATCGATAAATTTCATGTTTCTATTCAGCAGGCACAATTACATTTATTTATTTTCCTGGCAGCAGTGGCAGCAGGCACTTTGCTGGGCGGCCCTTTGGGCGACCGCTTTGGCCGCAAGTATGTGATATGGTTTTCTATACTTGGCGCGGCGCCATTCACCTTATTGCTGCCCCATGTGCCATTGTTGTTTGTTACTATACTAAGCATTGTCATTGGTTTTATCCTGGCTTCAGCTTTTTCAGCAATCCTTGTGTATGCCCAGGAATTGTTACCGGGCAAAATTGGCACTGTATCAGGCCTTTTCTTTGGATTTGCATTTGGAATGGGTGGAATAGGATCCGCACTACTTGGCACGCTGGCCGATTATACAAGTGTACAATATATGTTTACCGTATGTTCTTTTTTACCACTTATTGGATTATTGACAGGCTTGTTACCGAATCTGAAAACAGTAATAACAAAAGCTGGGTAATAAAGCACCGGATATTTCATTAACTTGGCCTCTTCAAAAATTAATTATCATGAAAAAGACAGTACTCTTCACCGCTTTCATTTTTTCAATCAGCGCAATCATGGCGCAGGAATCAAATACGCTTAGCAAGGAAGAACAAAAGGAAGGTTGGAAATTATTGTTTGACGGCAAAACAACACAGGGATGGCATACCTATCAGAGAGATACCGTTGGATCAAAATGGCAGGTAAAAAACGGTGTCATCGTTTTTGATCCATCACAACCAAAAGAAGGCGGCGGAGATATTGTAACAAACGGGGTATACGAAAATTTTGAACTGCACCTTGAATGGAAGATATCAAAAGGAGGCAATAGCGGGATCATTTTTGATATACAGGAAGCGCCAAAATATGAAGCTACCTACGTCACAGGCCCGGAAATGCAGGTGCTGGATAATATAGACGCCAGTGATAATAAAAAACAAAATCACCTGGCAGGTTGCCTGTATGATTTAGTGGGTGATTCAACGGTTTCTAAACCACATGCTGTAGGCGAATGGAACCAGGTTAAGATTATACAGAATAAAGCTCATCTTACATTCTGGCTGAATAATATAAAAACATACGACGGGCAAATAGGAAGTGAGGCATGGAATAAACTTGTTGCCGGCAGTAAATTTAATGGCAAAGATTTCAGCGACTTTGCAAAAGTTCAAAAAGGTAAAATTGCCTTACAGCAACATCCCGGTTCAAGCGAATGGAGAAATATTAAGATTCTTGTATTGTAAGGCGTATCCCAAAATCAAAAACAATTACTCCCACTGTTAATTTTAGCTGAATCTGCATGGGCAGAAAAATTTTTCAGCAACATTTTCAGCCGGGGATGAATATGCGTTTTGCAGAAAGGCTTGGCAGGGTTTTTATAATAGTAATTCTCTTCATCTTTTAATGAAAACCGGAAATCATGGAATGTCAAAACTTCCGTTACAAGCGGCTTGTCAAAATTATTCTGCAGATTGATTAAAATTCCTTCGCAAGCCTCACGTTGTTCCTGCGTAAATGTATAAATGGCTGACCGGTATTTATTTCTCATACTGTGATTAGCCGTGCTGCTGTGCGTATGCAGGTGTATCCCTATGAGGACCGGTAAATTAATTTCAGCCGGATTATAATAAACAATGATGGCTTCGGAAAAAGATCTTTTTTCTTCAGCAGCTATCCAGCCCTGTTCCACACACACAATGCCACGAAGTGATAAGAAAACTGCTTCCGTGCACCAATGACAACCACCTCCCAGTCCAATCTTTTCCATGGTATTATTTTACTGTTATTGCATATTTTAAACCAAAAGCCTGCCAGTGTGTATAGAAAATTTTAACGAAATCCATCATGTAAGACAAAAGAAAAGAATAGATGATTTTTTAAAAGCAACCAGCTAGCCAGCATTACTATTTTTCTTGCATAAGAAACCGGTTACCTAAAGCCTTTTGATTATTATTCCAACTTCAATTGGTTTTATTTTTTCTTATTTACCAGTATTACATTGGCTACGGGTCTTTGTCCTGAATGATCCCATTTTTGAACATCTGCCGCCAGGTTATCAAGATCAGTCCCGGGTTTATACAATGGGGATTTTTCCATTTTTTTATTATCAGACGGATAATTAACAACACCTCCATCCGGAAAATGGTTGATCCATAAAGTAGTGGAGCCGCCACCATCCAGGTTAATTCCATCAGTTGCTTTTAGCCATTGTAAGATACTGGCCAGTTCATAAAGGGTCATACCGGCTGCTCTTTGATTTCGCCCGTCTACCGCTATCAATAAAACCCTGTTTCCTTTTAAAGCAATAGCAGAGCGTGGATGCCGCATTGTGTAAAAGCTGGTGGTGTCCAACGTGGTACGGTGATGATCATTTACCAGCAAAGGCCCGGTTATCATAACATCTTCCCCGGCAAGATTATTTTCCCAATCAGCCGAACCATTCCATTTCTGAATACTCACTTTTTTTCCATCGGTTACAATAGCTGCTTTTTGATGAAATATGCGAAGGTTATTTTTATTAAGCCTTGTTCCGTTCAATTCCTTTCCATCCATGCGGATATAGTCTTCTGAACCACCATTTTTCATATCAAAAAAAGTTCCGTTGACTGCAGCCAGTGCATCATGTTCAATCCCGAAGGCGCTGGTTGGTTTTAAAACCTTTGGGTCCGCTTCTATATCTAACCGGTTCCTGTTATTCAATTTTATTTCCAGTATGCTGATGTTTTGACTGGACCCAAATAATGAGTGATCAAACCAGCACTGTTTCAGGTGGATGCCACGGGCTATTTTCTTCACTTTCCAGTTTGCCTGAATGAACACCATTGAATCCTGCTGACCAAGACAACACTGTAATATGACTGCCTGGATTAGTAGTAACAACAGGTATTTCATCATTGTGTACATTTTATATATCCTGCAAGTTTAAGAAAATATGTTATAATAATTGCAAGCCAAAATAAATTGATTATGTTCATACCCGCATGAAAAAACCTGATCATAAAAGAATTGAGCCGGCTAACCTGTGTGTGAAAAAATCAACATTGCCAGGCACAGGTAAGGGATTGTTTACAAAAACGGCGGTCTCAAAAGGGCAAATCATTATTGAATACAAAGGCCTTATTACAACTTTTAAAAAGATCCAGGATAACAAAACAGTTAATCCGTATGTGTATTATGTAAACCGCAATCATGTTATTGACGCGATGCCCTTTCCTGACAGCCTGGGAAGATATGCCAATGACGCAGAGGGAATCGTTACCAGGACTGGGTTTAAAAATAATTCAAAATTTATTGTTGTAAATAAGAAAGTATTTTTTGAAGCAATAACGGATATTCTGCCAGGTGCAGAAATATTTGTTTCTTATGGCAAAGATTACTGGGAGAATATTTCATTCAACCTTGCAGTTGAAAAAAGCTACCAGGCAACACGCAAAACTAAAAAGTAAATGTAATCTTATTTGATATTCATATTGTAATCCAAAAGCAATACCGTTTTTATCAATTGATCATTCCCCTGTGCGTTTCCAATAAATTACTGTATCAGTTATACTGCCATCTGGTAGTGATGCGAATCCAGGTTCGATGCTTTGAATTTTAAATCCTGATTTTTTGTAGAGTGATGCCGCGTGTTTACCGACAGCTGTTTCAAGTATAAGTATTTTGCTTCCGTTTTTGGAAGCGAGATTTTCTGCCAATTGAATCAATGTACTGGCAACTCCTTTTCTGCGATATTTTTCCCGGACAATTAACCTGGCTATTTGCGCGCGGCCTGGTTGTGTAGCCGGGTTATCCAGTAATAAGGTCAGCATTCCAATTACTAATTTGCCGTCGTAGGCGCCAAGAATAATGTGATGTTCGTCCGGTTGTATCATCGGTGTATTTCCGAACGCCAGTAAAAAGGATCCCCAGTGTCGCCTGCGACCCGTGCATTGGCAATAAGTTCACCCAACGCAGTATTTGCCGGTGCGGCATCTTCTAATATGGAAAAGACGAAACTTGTATCGCCGGGCATTGTTATTTATAATTGAATTGTTTTATAAA
>JBDSOC010000307.1:0-24708 GCA_039915085.1 Chitinophagaceae bacterium | reverse complement strand
TTAAATGTATGTATCCATTGAATTTATGTTCTGTCCGCAGCCTTTTTGCAATCAATACCAGTCGCTCCATTGTGTAATCCGGATTTGAAAAAATGTCCGAACTTAAAAACAAGCCTTCAATATAATTCCGGCGATAGAAATTTATAGTAAGATCCACTACTTCCTGAACGGTAAAAGCCGCACGCTTTATGTCATTGCTTTTCCTGCTTACGCAATAGGCGCAATCATAAATGCAATGATTGGTCAGTAATATTTTCAGCAATGAAACGCAACGGCCATCTTCCGTGTAAGCATGACATATGCCCATACCGGTTGTTCCCAAACCTTTATTTTCATTTTTCCGGTTGCTTCCACTACTGGCACAGCTTACGTCGTATTTAGCCGCATCTGCAAGAATAGCAAGTTTTTCAATAATACGATCATTCATACCCTAATTTATTTAGCACAAATTACTAAATAATGTAGTATTATAATTGGAAGAAAGTAAATAAAATTAGTTTAACTATTTGTGCATTTTTTATACTTACTATTGATCAAAATTTATTGATCAGGAAGAGAAAAAGAAAATTGTAGTATAGGCAAACAGGCAAATAGCAATTTATTTTCCGGGGCTTAATAATTATAAATAAAATAATTAAAGATGCATTGTCTTATGCAAACAGTGCTTCTGCAGCGGCTACAGATTCAGGTTTACCAACATCGGCAAATTTATCTCCCGTATGGTCGTATCCCAATATCAGGTTGTCTTTTGCCAATGAAAGATAAGTTTCTACAATAGAAAACTTCCCGCGCTGCGGGATAAGAGAGAATATGCGTGGTTCAAATACCACCACGCAACTGTAAGCTCTTTCAATAAGTTTATTTTGTGGCACCGCAATAATTTCTTCATCCGTTTTTTTATTGCGCCATCCGCATAACCGGTCGTACTCATCAAACAAAAAATAACGCGAAGTTTTACGGTTGGTTACGCCAAAGGAAACCAGGGGTTTGTAATCTTTGTGGTAATCAATTAATCGTTTAAGATTCAGATCTGTAAGTATATCTGCATTTACAGTAATAAATGGTTCATCCCCGTCCAGCAGATCTTTTGCTTTCAGCAAGCCGCCGCCAGTTTCCAGCACTTCATTTGTTTCATCACTGATTAGAATTTTGCTGCCCCATCCGTTATTTTTTTTTACTGCGTCTATGATTTGATCTGCGAAATGGTGCACATTTACCACTACTTCTGTGATGCCATATTTTTGCAGGTATTCAATATTTCTTTGCAGTAAACTTTTTCCGTTTACAGGGGCCAGTGCTTTGGGGTGTTTGTCTGTCCAGGGTTTGAAGCGGGTGCCGAGGCCAGCGGAAAAAATCATTCCTTTCATAAAATGCAGGTTTTTATGATTATAATGATGGAGTTATGATTTCTTTTTACAGTCATGTAACAATGCAATTTTTGTACTTATTAATAACGCTTCCAATTTTCCTTATTCTTACAGTCTAACAGATCAGTTCAGCGCTAAACAATTAATCTTTTTTTTATCATAAAATCATGAAAATCTGTGTTTGGTAAACCTGCGTTTTATTCGTTGATCCAATTTTTTTCTTCCTGCACCCGGTGATGCAAATCTATTTTTACATGAAACTTATTTTTTAAATGCCTGGCAAGCGCATCGGCTGCATATACGCTTCTGTGCTGTCCGCCGGTACAACCAAAATTGATTGCCAGGTGGCTGAAATCACGTTTTATATAATCTGCCACAGATATATCTACAATATCAAATACGCTATTAAGGTAATCCGGCATCTTGGTTCTTTGTTCCAGGAAATCTTTTACGGGTTTATCACGACCCGTAAGTTTTTTGTATTCATCAAACCGCCCGGGATTAAGAATGCCCCGGCAATCAAATACAAACCCACCGCCGTTGGTAGTTTCATCTGCAGGAATGCCCTTGCGATAAGAAAAGCTATTTATTTCCACCAGCAGTGGCGTATCAGCATTGGCACGCAATGGCTCAAACCGGTTAACCACTTCATCACTTACACAGAAACGCAGGCATTTTTCAAATGTGGGAACGGCAATCCCCATGCGTTGATTTTCTGTTAATGCTTTTAGATTTCGAAGTGCCAGCGGAATACTGGTAAGAAACTGTGCTTTGCGCTCAAACAAACCCCTGAATCCGTAAGCGCCCATTACCTGTAACAGGCGAATAAGCACATAGCCGTTATATTGTGCTATAAATATATTTCTATCGGCAGGTGTATCCAGTAATAGATTGGCTTCATTAATATAATAGTCGAGTAAATTATTTTTCCATTCCTCCGGAAGTTCTGCCCTGGCCTGCCATAACAGTGAAGCCACATCATATTGCAATGCGCCCCGCATACCACCCTGGAAATCGATGAAATACACTTTTTCATCTTTTACCATTACGTTGCGGCTTTGAAAATCCCGGAACATAAAATGTTTATTCTCTGTGTGGGTAAGATAATTACTGAGCGCTTCAAAGTCATCCAGTAAAGCCTGTTTATCGTATGCGTATTTGAGGGTGTCAAGAAAATAATATTTAAAGTAAAGCAGGTCAGAAAGTATGGCCTGTTTGCCAAACTCTTTTGCAGTCAGGCTATAATTGTAATCAATTCCTTTGCCGCCTTTGATCTGCAGCCATGCCAGGGATTTCAGGCTTTGCTGGAACAAGCTGTATACATAATCATTATAGCCATGTTCTTCCAGCTTATCAAGTAAAGACACATCACCAAAATCCTGTTGTATATATATGGTATGATCATCATTTACACAGAATATTTCCGGTACCGGGCAGCCAGCCTTTTTAAAATGCTTGCTGAAATAAATAAATGTCTCGTTCTCCTTAACATTATGTCCGTAAGTGGCAATATAATTCTGTGCAGGAGTTTTTATACGGAAATAAATCCTGTCGCTGCCCGACTGGGGTATTTTTTCTACTTGTTCAAGTGGTTCTTTACCAGACGAGGCAAACAGGGTTTTTATATCTTCAATAATTCGCTGCATGGGCGTAAAAATAAAGTAATTTTTTATGACAACACAGGCCCCGTTTGCCTGAAATAGCAAAGGCTGAAAAAGTTTACAACCGTTAAACATCTGCGTTTCATTTATAGGGTTTATATTTGATATACAGAGAGCTTCGCCATTACTGATTTGTTACCCTTTTATTGCAGTATTCTTAAGACAGATAATAGGATATTTTTAACTACAATGTCCCTGCAGGTATAGCAACGGGCATATACTATCACCAAAACAGCATGTATGAAGCTTCAAAAATCTCTTTTGCTTATTGTGATGATCATTTTTTCTTCACAATTCCTCTTGGCACAAAAACAAACTATTACTGGTAAAGTAACTGATGCCAAAACCGGCGAGCCACTCAATGGAGTATCAGTTAGGGTCAAATCTTTAAAAGGAGGTGGAACACTCACCAACAAAGAAGGCGTGTTTTCTATTGGTGCAGCTACAAATGATGTACTGGAAATAAGTTCAATAGGCTTCAAAACAGAAACTATAACGCTTACCGGTGAAACCAATATCTCAGTGAATCTTACCGTTTCGACTGCAGAACTTAATGAAGTGGTATTTGTTGGTTCACGTGGCGTACCCAGGGCCAGGATTGAAACGCCGGTACCTGTTGATATTATTAAGATAAACCAGATAGGATTACCAACAGCAAAAATGGATCTCACTTCTGTGCTGAATTATGCTGCCCCCTCTTTCAATTACAATAAACAAAGTGGCGCAGATGGTGCTGATCACGTTGATTTGGGTACATTAAGAGGGCTGGGCCCGGATCAAACCCTGGTTCTTGTCAATGGTAAAAGAAGGCACCAGACAGCTTTGGTTGCTTTATTTGGTACCAGGGGCCGTGGAAATTCAGGTGTGGATCTCAATGCTTTTCCTGAAGCGGCAGTTGACCGTATAGAAATTCTGCGCGATGGTGCTTCTGCCCAATATGGTTCAGATGCCATGGCGGGTGTAATTAATATACTTCTGAAGAAAGATGTAAATCACTGGACTATTAACACAGGCTGGAGCGGCTATTATGATACTAAAAATAATGCGCGGAAGTACAATGCCGGCAATCAATATGTTTCCGGAAATGCGATTGATGGTGGCACCTATTCGCTATCTGTTAATAATGGCGTTGCTATTGGTAAAAACGGCGGATTTATTAATGTTTCAGCTGATTTTTTAAAGCAGGCAAAAACATACAGGCAGGCTGATACTACCAATTCACAGTTAAATAAAAATTCATTGCTTTTTATAAATAAAGGCCGCAGGGCTTTTGGTGATGGTTCTGTTACAACTGGTGGCATCATGTATAATATGGAAATACCTTTCAGTGCCGGCGGAAAAACAAGTTTCTATTCTTTTGGCGGATACAATTACAAAGCATCCGATGCCTATGCTTATTCACGTAATTATAGCGGCCGGCCGGATCGGTTTCCAACAGATGCAGGTGGCAATCTTATTTTTGTTGCTGATATAATGCGTAAGTCAAATGAAGGCGAAACTTATTTCAACCCGCATATACAAACGCATATCCAGGATATTTCATTGGCGTTGGGTGTTAAAGGTGATGCCGGAGATGGATGGGGTTGGGATCTGAGCAACACGATTGGCAGGAACAATTTTCATTATTACGGCGATAAAACTTTTAATGCATCTCAAATTGGTAAATCAACTCCCAATCATTTTGATGATGGTGGATTTAATTTCCTGCAAAACACCGTTAATCTCGATTTTAATAAATCCTTTAAAACGGTTGCAGAAGGCCTTAACCTGGGTTTTGGTGCAGAATTCCGCTATGAAAAATATGGCATTTACAGTGGAGAAGAGCTGTCTTATAAAAATTATGATCCCAATGGTAACCAGGCATCCGGCTCCCAGGGTTTTCCCGGATTTAGCAATACAGATGCTGTAAACGCAAACAGGAACAACGTAGGTGTTTATGCAGATGCTGCACTGGATCTTACAAAGAAATGGTTGTTGGATGGAGCTGTCAGGTTTGAAAATTATTCTGATTTCGGTGCGGTATTTACCGGCAAACTGGCTACCCGTTATAAAGTAGCAGACAATTTTAATATAAGGGGATCTGTAAGCACCGGTTTCCGGGCACCATCGCTGGCACAAATACATTTCAGCAACACACTTACTTCATTTAGCGGGGGCAACCTGGTACAATCACTCATAGCGCCCAATACCAGTGTTATTGCAAGAGCAGCAGGTATACCTGATTTGAAGGAAGAAACATCTGTAAATGGCAGCCTCGGTTTTTCCTGGCAGCCTGTAAAAAACTTTACGTTTACAGTGGATGGGTATATTGTAAAAGTAAAAGACAGGGTTGTATTATCTGGCTTATTCAGTAAAGATGATAATACGTTGCCGCCTTCATTTACTTCTCAATTTCCATCAGATGTGTCAACAGCACAGTTTTTTGCAAATGCAGTAAACACCACCAACATAGGGCTGGATGTGGTAGCTGATTATACCATAAGATGGAACAAGAACAGCCTGAAACTATTGTTAGCAGGAAATATTCAAAAAATTACCATTGATGCTATTCATGTACCAGCTGCACTAAATGATAGCAAACTTCACCAAAAAACATTTTACAGCGACAGGGAAGAAGCGTTTCTAAAGGCATCTGCACCTAAAGCTAAATTTTCTTTTGGACTGGATTATACAAAAGACAAACTTGGTTTTGGCGCACACTTTACTTATTATGGTAAGGTTATTTTAATGGGTTATGGTGATGGAACTGCCCCGGATCCGGATCCAAATAATCCTGGCGGATTTGATAATCCTAATTACTCGGGCATTAATCCCCGTGTACCTTCTGATGCGGACGCAAGTGTTTATGTACCTGAAGTGTATAATTATGGCGGCAAAGTAACCACTGATATTTATGCATCTTATAAGCTATCTAAAAAAATAAGCGTTTTTGTTGGGGCGGATAATGTATTTAATGTGCATCCTAACCTCGGGGTAAACCCATTGGCAAAAGGTGCGGCAGGCGATAATGAAAGCGGTGGTCCGTGGGATTCTGTGCAAATGGGGTTTAATGGCAGAAGACTGTTCGGTAAGCTGGCGTTCAATTTTTGAGGATGAAATTATTTGAATATATAAAAGACGCCGGAAAATTTTTTCCGGCGTCTTTTATTAAGTTCATTTTTTTGATTTTATCTGACTGCGGTTGTGTATAAATCATTTTTGATAGCGTAGATAATGATGCCGGCTGTATTTTTCGCATTCATCTTTTCCAGCATTTTCATGCGAAGGCCTTCTACGGTACGCACACTTAAAAAAACTTTAGCAGCAATTTCTTTATTGGTCAATCCATCACATATGTAAACAATGATTTCTTTTTCACGGCCGGTAAATTCAGGCCTTACCTGGTGTTTATAAGGGTTAAATTTACTCCTGGCTACCATTTGTGCCAGCTTATGGGAAGTGTGTTTGCAGTAATAAGGCTGATCATTATATACCGACTTAACGGCTTCTATCATTTCATGTTTGTCGGCATTTTTAAGCAGGTATCCTTTGGCGCCGGCTTCCAGCATATCTACAATCAGGTCATCTTCATCAAACATTGTTAAAGCAATAATGCCAATGGTGGGATAATGTTCAGAAATATGTTTGGCAGCAGCAGCGCCATCCATACGGGGCATTTTTATATCTGTTATTACAACATCGGGCTTCAGCAGCTTAATGTGTTCTATCAGTTCTTTTCCATCTTCCGCTTCGGCCAGCAAATCTATCTCTGGTTGCTTTTGCAACATTAGACGCAAGCCATCCCTGAAGATCTCGTGATCGTCAGCAATAATAACTTTGATGGTGCCATATGTATCCATAAATAAAAATTTCTATAGCGGAATTTCTATTGTATAAGCGGTTCCTTTATCAGGATTTGAGACGCAGTTAAACTCGCCGCCCATCACTTCTGTGCGGCTCTGCAAATTACGAAGTCCCAGCCCGGAATTGTCGCGAATTTTGGAAAAATAATCAAAACCTACGCCATTGTCGGCTGTCATCAGGAAAAGCCGGTCGTCCTGTATGCTTAGCTTGATGATGAGCATGGAGGCCTTCGCATGTTTAAGGGTGTTGTGCGTTATTTCCTGGATCATGCGGTACAGGTTGATTTCCTTGTCCTGCGGAAGCTGCAAATCCTGTTCACATATAAATTTTACAGGCAGTTTATAAGTATCCTGGCTGTTATCTACAAATTCTACAATCGCGTTTTTTAGACCTTTACGCAAAAGGGTATTGGGCATCAGGTCGTTTGATATTTCCCTTAGTTTGGTAATAATAGTGTCGATATACTTGCTGGATTTATCAATGATATGCAAATCCCCCGGGTCAATGGTTTCAAGATTATTGATCTGCAGCTTTACTGCAGATAATAGCGGGCCCAGTTCATCATGCAGATCTGCGGCAATGCGTTTCCTTTCGTTTTCCAGGGTATCTATTTCAGCCTGTATCCTTTCTTTGTGCATACGCATGCTGCGCCGTTGATAGCGGATAGCAGTAATAATAAAGTACAGGAGCACGATCCCTACTATTATCACTATTATTATAATAGAGTTGAAGTATTCTTTTTGCGCGGTATCCATATTACTGCAACTGCATACAAAAGGTTAACAAATATGTTTGAATAATCATTTATTGTTTGAAGGTTGTTTCTGAAGGAATGTTTATTTTTTAAAACACTGGTTAAATGCTTTAATGATTCCGTTGATAAATCAGTTGCACGGGTTACAATAAAAAAGGAATAAAAAATAATAATTCCAATACATATCCAGAAACGTGCATTTGTTAAAATATTCGTCCGCTGCTGTACAACTATTTTGTTAAAAGTAGTGACACTGAAAAAAATAAGCATGAACGAATAAATAAGCAGAAAAAGATTGTTGATTTTTGAAAAGCTGCCCAGTATAAAAGTTATATAGATCCATAATGCAGCAGCGGAAACAATAATTGTAATAAATCTTTTTTTATTAAAATTAAACAACCCCCAGTTGTGAAAGAGCCACGCAAATAAACAAAAATCAGCCAGTGAAAAAATATTTGTAATTTTTGTTACTACTGTTGCATTCCGCTGGGCCCCTATTATTATTTCAACCATTAATACAATAAAAAGGTTATAGATAAAAGGATAGTAAGATGTGTCCATGCTTTTCCATCTTACTATCCCTATCGTTAAAGGGACAATAACACTCATGCTCAGTAAAAACTCTACTGTGGGGTTCATGAAACTAGAGGGTATCTATTATTGAAATAAATAAGTCTATTGTCCGGCCAGATACACCTCTTTTATTACTCAACGGCCTGTTCATGACAGCACTGGCCGTATTCAAGGCCTGTCTCGTCCTGCGTTAAGCGGGAAGCTGCTTTATTGGAAGTCTTGTAGATATACAGGTCTTTACCCTGACTGTCAGTTCCCACAAGTATCATTCTTAATTCCTGCTTTGTATCTCCTTTTGTAACCCCATAATAGATGCGGATGCCAACACATTTGGGATCTTTTAATAAATCCAGCAATTGTGTTTTATTGAAACCTTCGGATGCTGTTATAAAAAGTTCCGGGTTATTCTTGGCAAGAATTTCACGTTCGGCATTGAAGGCCTTACGAAACGTCATGATCTCGCTTTTGGGTATGGAATGGTCAATCTTTGACAGGGCTGAAGTGTCTTTTAGGTTTGGAATCAATACAGTATCAGTATTTCCAGGCGGTGGCGGTGGCGGAGGTGGGTTATTACAGGACCCGGCAAATAAGGAGGCAATACAAATTGCTGCCAGGATGGTAAAGACAGGAGCGGCTTGTTTTCTAATCTTAGACATAACGGTAGTTTTAAAAGTGAATATTGATTAAAAGTACCCAGGCGCCGTTTCTTGCCCTTGCGTAGAACTACCTAAAATGTCCAGTGTAGTTACCTTTAAGTTTCAGTAATATAATCCTTGCCGGAGAATATTAAATTACTCAACTTTGAAAAAGCATAACGGCACCCCACCCAGGCTGATTATGCAGGTCTCTAACCCCACCACCGTTGAAAGGCAATTAAATAAGTTTAGTAAACCTTTAAAATTATTTTATGAGACAGCAATCACCTGCCACCTCCAAAAGAAGCCCTGGCAAAACAGTAGCCCCTGCTTACCTCCGTACTTCATTAAAACCAGTAATGGGAGATTCCATTGAAGTAATGGAAGTGTATTACAGGGAACGCATACAATCTTTTAACACGATGCTTGAACACCTGAATGTTTTGGATGACGCTCCTGAAATTGAATTTCTTTGCCGGGAAATTATTGAAGGGCGCGCCATACTGCTTAAACTCGCCGCAAAAAGAAATTATTCTGCCTGATTAAAACCCTCATTACCCTTCTGACCCATCTTACCATTACAATATTGCTTCCCTTCAACCATTACTACAGACGCGCCCGGCTTTTTAGACCGGGCGCGTTTATTTTTGTGTAACGATGTAAAGCATTTTTTAATGATGCAAAAACGGCATTTCATCATAGGTTCTGCCACCTAATGCACGCCCGCTTTTCTTTTTATTTACGCCTCCCCACTGTTTAAAGAAAAAGGCAACACCTTGTTCAGCGCACTGCTGGCGAATATCCCACACCCACCATTCCTGCATGGGTCTTGCTTTTCGCCCACTTTCGCCACCTGTAATTACCCAATCAATATTTTCAAGATTCATATTCAGCAACGGTCCAATCAGCGGCTCGCAGGAGAGAAATTTCGTTTTTGCTTTGGTGTTTCTTAAAAAATCAATTCTTTCCGTAACTCTCCCATCTTCTACGGAAACTCCCATCCAGATATTATTTGTCCAGTTAAGCTGTTCGTGCAATTCAAAAAGCCGATCTGCTCTTTTTGTAAGCACCTGGTAGGTGTGTTGGGGCGTATTATTCATTACTGCAAACACTTTTTTTATAAATTCCAGTGAAACCAATGGGTGAAACAGGTCGCTCATGGAATTTACAAATACTATTTTGGACCCTTTCCAGGTATAAGGAATGTTTACAGCATCATTGTGCATTCTCACCTCGAATCCATCTTTGTACTTGTCTATTCCCATGGCATGCAGGCGACGACTCATTACTTCAGCGTAGCAATATTTACAGCCAGCTGATATTTTTGTGCAGCCGGTAGTTGGATTCCAGGTCATTTCGGTCCATTCAATGGATGATTGGGACATTATAATTTATATTTAGGCTTAACGATATCGTTTGCTATTTTCAAAGCGGCACTATTATTAGTAGCCATCATAAAATGGTACATTATTGAATTTGTTGAATTACGCATAACAAATGCATCTGAAACAAATTTAAAAACAGTTAGTAACCTTTCTTTATACAATTTATGAATCTTTTGTATTGAATTATTTTCTTTATATTCAATCGTTGTAATACCATCAAAAAGATTATGGTAAGTAACTGATTTGTAAAAAACCTTCTTTATTTCTTCGCGATCAACCCCAAGAAATTTTTCTAATTTAGAATACCAAGAATCTGAAATATTGCCATCATTAACTAGCAACCTGTTAACACCAATTCCAGTCGGGACCAAAATCCAAAGATCGACCCCCAAGTTCTTAAGAGCCTCAACAGAACTCCAGTTTAATGACATTCCGAAAGGATCTACAAAAGCAAGCACCCGAAAATTTTTGTTTTTAGATAAAAATTCAACCATATCAAGCAACTTTTTATTGCAATCTTCATTTACTACATGCCATTTTTGTTGTTTATTATTAAATTTTTCTACTAATTTCCTTTGAAGCTCTTGTTTGTTTTGCTCGTTTTTTTCAACAAAATAATAGATATCAAAATCTTTAGGATTGGTAATCTCCAAGATTCTCATTGCAGCACCTTTTATTATTTCGACTTCATTTTCATCATCTCTTGAAATATCCCCAGAACCGGCAAAGCCATCAAAATACATTATTTTAAACTGAGGATATTTATTCATGATTGTTAGATATGCTTTTGCGTATCCAACAATCATTTCTATTTTTTGCTCAGTCCAATTTCCACCAAATTGTTTCATATAACAAGGTTTAGGTTAATAAACACTAAAATAGTGAATCAAAACAACCTTCCCTGTTCACCGGGCCTTTTAAAAATGGCTGTATTCAGACTCCAGTCTTCTGCATTCATACCATAAAGTTTTCCATACTTTTTATATTGCTGCGCCACCATTTGCGCAATACTTCCTTCACCGCGCATGCGCACACCCCATCGGGTATCATTTACTTTGCCATCATGACTTTGTTCTATTAAATGCCATACTTTATCTGCGCGGTCAGGAAAGTTTTTATACAACCAATCGTGAAACAATAATTTAATAGCGCCGTTCAGGCGGATAAATGTGTATGCGGTAAACGTGGCGCCATTATCGCGTGCCGCTTTCATGATCCTTTGCATTTCGTGTTCATTTAATCCGGGTATCATGGGTCCCATCATAACACCCATTCTTACACCTGCATTGCTCAGTTCTTCAATTACTTTCAGTTTTTGTTTGGCGGTGGTTGTCCGGGGTTCCATTATCCTGCGCAGATCTTCATTAAAAGAAGTAATAGAAACCATAGCGGATACCAATCCTTTCTTAGCCATTTCCTGCAGCACATCTTTATCTTTTAATATCCAGGAGTTTTTAGTGAGTATGCCCACAGGCTGATTGAATTCATTACAAACTTCCAGCAGCCCGCGTGTTAAGCGGTATTTTTGTTCCGCAGGCTGATAACAATCTGTGTTACCGCTGAGCATAATGGGCGCACAATCCCATTTTGGATGCATTAAAAATTTACGCAGCAGCTGGGGCGCATTTTTTTTGACAATGATCTTTTGTTCAAAATCAAGACCGGCACTATACCCCCAGTATTCATGCACATTGCGGGCATAACAATAAATGCAGCCATGTTCGCAACCGGCATAGGGGTTCATGCTGTAGCCCATGCCTACATCCGGACTCTCTACTTTATTTACAATGGTCTTTGACTCCTGTTCAATGTATTGGGTCGGAACATTGCTTTCTTCCCAATCGTCAATGCCTTCAATATGTTCCCTGGTAACCTCCGTTTTCAGAAAGCGGTTCCGGGTATTTATCTGCGCCCCGCGGCCGGCATGGTATTGTGCATTCTCTTCCTTTTGTTTTACCGAAACTTTAAAGTGATCCTGTTGTAATGGTTCTGACATAATGTTTTTTTTAGAATTTCTTTGAACCACGGAGACACGGAGGACAGGGAGATACACGGAGAAGATTGCCTGGCATAAAAGATGTGTCCAGTAAGATGCTACACATCAATCCTTTTTAAACACGGGGGAAACACACTTCGTAATTATTTACTAAGAGGTAACAGTAATTGAAATAAATGTACGCCCGATACTAATTATAAATCATTCTTTTTATTCCATCTTTCATTAAAGGCACATGAAAATTTAATATATAACCAAGCCGTTTACCTGTTAATCTTAAATAACTTAATAACTGCGCTTCCCATACGGGATGATGATTTTCCCGGGCTTTTAGTTCTATTATAATTAGATCGTCAACTAAAATATCTATTTGCAGCCCTTCATCTATAATCATCTGGTCGTATGTAATTTTCACACATTTTTGCTTTACAAATGCAATATTTCTTTTTTCCAATTCATAACAAAAGCATTTTTTATAAACAGCTTCCAGCAGGCCCGGACCCATTTGCTTATGTATACTAATAGCAATATTTACTATTTGTCCGGTTAACCATTTTTCTCTTTCAGTAACCGGTTTAAAAACAATTTCTGTACTTCGCTGTGTCATTGTACCTCCGTGCTTATCAGCATAATTTCCACTTTAGCTGTTTGCGTATCTTTTAATGTGTATCATGCTAAGAAAAAAAGAGGAAAAAGGCAGGGCGTTATTTCTTTTTCCTTTCTTTGATATTTCCGGGCGATTCAACCAGTAAGTCTTTACAGGATTAGCCGCTTCCTCCTCCCCCTTATATTCCTTAGCCAAATAATTCTCCCTGCTTGGTACTTACCGGCAGGTTCATAAATTCAAGTCTTTGTAATATCTGGTAGTTGGGATCGCCGCCTGCCTGCCTCCTTAATAATAACATACTGTCAGCAACAAAGCGGCCAGTGAAATTTTTCTGGCTATATTCCAGCCATCCTTTTTCATACTGCCAGGGAAGTAATTTCCTGGCAATGGTCAGGTGCGGCTCATCAATAAAATGAGGTTTGTTATCATTATTCAGTTTCATAAGTTGCTGAAACGGGCGCATTTCTTTTACCAGGTTGCGTACCGGGTCTTTGGTAGTTACATTAATATAAATAGTATGAGACGGGAAGCTGCCAAAATCTTTCAGTTCCACTTTAAAAGGGTGATAACCCATACCCACTGTTTTTAAACGGTTAATGAGGCGTTCTTCCATCATGGCATACTGCACAAAATTAACCAGTGTGATATGCGGTTTGCCCCAGCGGGCATTGGACGCCTTATAATTGGTATAGAATTCTTCCTTGACCTCTTTTATTTTATTGCGCAGTTCTTCATGCGGGTTTAAAACCAGCAGGTATTCATTTATTTTGTAACCGGGTAATGTAAGTGCGGATGGTTTCATAGTATTTCTTTTTTTGTTAAATAATAAAATCTCAGGCTGCACCGGTAAAAACATCACTATCGGTTGGCCTTAACCGGAAAATCTGTATTGTTTTGCAGGTGTCAAACTGGTGCTGTCTTCTCAGCAGCAACAGTTCATCCAGCATAAAAGATTCATGAAAAGTCTTTTGCGCATAATCTGCCATGGCTTTGTTATACACCGGCTCCGGTAGTTTGCGCGCAATGCTGAGATGTGGTTTGGTAATTAACCGTGCCGGCGGACAGGCAGAAGCGCGGATAAAATCATCTACTGTTTTTAATTGTTTTGCCAGCTGCTGAAAAGGTTGCGGATCCTGAACACGGAGATAAATGGTATGCGGTGGAAATCCACTATAGTTATTTAAAGTAACCGTAAAACTTTGTTGTGCACCACAAATGCGCTGCATCCATTTTATAATAGTAGGTTCCATTGCTTCACTGGCGAGAAAATTAGCCACAGTAATGTGTGGTTTGGTTTTACCGGCAATTTTTTCGCCATACTCAGCCGAGAATTGCTGTTTTTCTTCCATTACTTTATTATAAACGCCGGCGTCGGGGTTCCCGACCAGCAAGTACTCATACAGATCGTTCGGATACCGGCTGGCAGCACCTGGTTTATTCGTATCAATATTCATAAAAAAACTTGCGATGATTAAATATTTAGTATAAATTTACTAAATAAATTAGTATAACAAAAATCTTTTTTTCAACTTCTTTTTCCGGGTGTTTTGGTGGATAAATACAGCCTGAAATGAAATAAAAATAATTATATGGATGAAGAAATGTTTTTTGGCGCTGCCTACAAGGGGTCCAAACAATATAGCCAGCGCGATATTAAAACTGCTGATGCTACAGGTTTTGGTGCTGCCGCCGACGACTATGCTGAAAGGGGCATCGATTTAAATGAACAACTGATAGGTAATAAACCCGCTACTTTTTTTATGCGGGTGCGCGGAGATGCCATGATTGGTGCGGGCATACACGATGGCGACATTGTAATTGTGGACCGATCACTGAAAGCTACCAGCGGCAAGGTGGTTATTGCTACTTTAAATGGGGAGATGCTGATACGCCGGCTGGAAAAAACATTTAACAAGATCAGGCTGGTGCCGGAAACCAGTAAGTTGGCAGCAATAGAAGTGGATACATTTAATAACGAATTTTCAATTTGGGGTGTGGTAACATACGCAATACACGCCACGACCTGATTTACCACAGTGGCAAATGAGGTTTTTCACAGAGGTAAAAGAATTGATTTAATTATTCTGCAGTTCATATCTAAAATGGAAGAACTTAATAAACTCTCTGAACAAATTTTGAAGTTTGCATTTAAGGTGCACACAGATCTTGGTCCGGGCTTACTGGAATCTTCCTATAAAGAATGCTTGTATTATGTGTTGAATAAAAACGGGATTTATACGGAAAAGGAAAAAGCGTTGCCACTCGTGTATGAAGAAATTAAAATGGATGTTGGTTACAGGGTTGATTTAATAGTAGATCACAGGATAATCATAGAAATTAAAGCAGTCGAATCTTTTGCGGCTATTCATACGGCACAAGTACTGACTTATTTGAAATTGTCTGGTTGCAAATTGGGTCTGTTATTAAATTTTCACACGGCCCATTTAAAAGAGGGAATAAAACGCCTGGTATTATAAAGGGCATACATCTCTATTTACTCTGTGAAAAACCTCTTTTCCCTCTGTGGTAAAAAAAAATTTGCAATGATAACGGAAACAAATAATAGTAAACAATACAGACACGCTAGTCTATGAAAGCAATAGTAGATTGCAACAGTTTCTATTGTTCTGCAGAGCGGGTATTCAGACCGGATCTGCTGCGCAAGCCGGTGGTTGTGCTCAGCAATAATGACGGGTGTATAATTTCGCGCAGTGATGAAGCAAAAGATTTTGGCGTGGGAATGGCCGGACCTTATTTCCTGGCAAAGCACCTGATCGACAAACATAATATCGCCACATTTTCTTCTAACTACAATTTATATGGCGATATGAGCATGCGTGTAATGGAAACATTACGCACGCTTTCACCATCTGTAGAAGTATATTCCGTGGATGAAGCATTTTTAGATCTCAGTCATATTGATCCAAAAGATATAGCAGCGTACAGCCTGCACATAAGAGAAAGAGTAGAGCAATGGACCGGTATATCTGTTTCCATTGGTGTAGCAACTACCAAGACACTGGCCAAGGCCGCAAACAACCTCGCTAAAAAAAATAAACTGGCAACCAACTGTGTGTATATTCTTGCTACGGAAGAAGACCAGCGGATTGCATTACAACAAACACGCGTTGGCGGAATCTGGGGCGTGGGCGGTGCATATGCAAATAAGCTGGTAAACATGGGCATTATCAGCGCCTGGGAATTACGCAATATGAGCGAAGAATGGGGACACAGGCATTTGGGCGGCGTAGTGGGTGCAAGATTAATAAAAGAACTGCGCGGCCAACCCTGCATCGAAATGAAGAACCCCCTGGAAACAAAAAAGATGATTGCCACCACCCGCATGTTTGGCGAACCGGTTAACAATATCAATGATATTAAAGAAGCAGTAGCTACCTATACTTCACGTGCTGCAGAGAAACTACGCCGCCAGCAGAGTGCTGCCAATGTGGTAAGTATATTTATGGTAGCTAAAGAACAGGATCACAACATTGATTTTCGGCATGGCCCCAATATTGGCAGTTATGCCACCTTGCCTGCAGCTACTTCCATTACCAACGAACTGATAAAACCTGCGCTGCAATTGGTTGACCGCTTATATGAACCCGGTACATTTTATAAAAAGGCTGGCGTTATGCTCAGTGGACTGGTACCCGATAAATCCGTGCAGGCCAACATGTTTTTACCCCAGGCAAAAAATAGTGGCAGGATGCTGATGGGTATGATTGACAATGTAAACTTTAGCATGCGCGATGATGTATTAAAATTTGCCGCGTCCGGCACCACCCGCGACTGGAAGATGCGGCAGGAACTTCGCAGTCCAAGGTATACTTCCAGGTGGGAAGAGTTGTTTGAAGTGAGTTGAAGCCGTATATTTATCGGTATAACCAGAACAACATGAGAAAATTATTCATCTTCGCCATTTTATTATTAGCCACCAATTTTTTATCGGCCCAAAAAACCATTGCCATCAAATGTGGTAAATTAATAGATACTAAAAACGGGCAAACACTCAGCAACCAGGTCATTTATGTAAAAGGCAACCAGGTAGAGAGTATTGTTCCGGCTACAGAATTCAAACAAAAAGCTGATAGTACAATTGATCTCTCCGCTTATTTTGTATTGCCTGGTTTAATTGATTGTCATACCCATGTTTTATTGCAGGGCGATATTACCAGCGAAGATTATGATGTGCAGTTACTAAAAGAATCTATTCCTTACAGGACCCTGCGGGCATCGCGCAGCGCAAAAATGGCACTTGATTATGGATTTACTACTATCCGCGATTTAGAAACGGAAGGCGCCATGTACGCAGATGCAGATGTAAAAAAAGCCATTAACAACCATGTCATCCCCGGCCCGAGAATGTTTGTATCTACAAGGGCAATTAATACTATAGGGCATTACGCCATTACTGCAAAGGATTATAACTGGGAACTGGATTTACCAAAGGGCATACAGGAAATCAACGGCGCCGATGAAGCAAGAAAGGCCGTTCGTGAACAATTGTCGCATGGTGCAGACTGGATAAAAATTTATGCGGACCGTGGCTATTATAAATTGCCTGATGGTAGTTACCGCAGCCGCCCGAATTTTACGACCGAAGAAATTATGGCGGTAGGAGATGAGACAATTAAATCAGGAAAGAAATTAGCTGCTCATGCGGTGACAAGAGATGGAATTATTGCGGCTATTAATGCAGGAGCTTCTACTATTGAACATGGGTTTGGTATGGATGATGAATGTGTGCAACTGATGGTAAAAAAAGGCATTTACTGGTGCCCTACCATTTATGTGTGTGATTTTGTGGCAGAGGGCAGGGCCAAAGCAGGATCACCCATTAACAAATATTTTATGGAGACCATGCCGGCGGTTTTTAAAAAAGCAATGAATGCCGGGATGAAAATTGCTTACGGCACCGATATAGGCGGTTATAGTTGGGATGAACCCCAGGCAAAAGATTTTGAATACATGGTAAAATATGGGATGACGAATATGCAGGCTATTCAAACTGCTACTACCGTTGCCGCCCAGTTGCTGGATATGGAAGGAAAGATAGGGGATTTAAAAACCGGCGCCTTTGCAGACATCATTGCGGTAAAACAAGATCCATTAAAAGATATAAAAGCATTGGAACAGGTGCAATGGGTGATGAAGGATGGCATAGTGTACAAAAATCCAAAATGATAGAAATAATAGAACGCAGATTTATTGGATTACAATGATAAAATCAGGATATTATTTTTTTGTCCTGCTGGATTAAATCACTAATCATGGCAATCATGATAATCTCCGTTCTATCCGCCGTTCCATTCTTTTACCGGCCCTGAACTGCGTTTCACCGGGAAAATGCAGGAAACCTCCGCCTCTTTAAAATATAATACCTTGCCACCCGTCTACCTCTTTATACATGGAGGAGCTATTGACGATACCGGCAGACATGACAACAGAGCAGAAAAGTAATATTACCCGCGTTATCAATGACTACAGCAGGCGCCTGCTGGGTTTTATACGCAAGCGGGTAAACAATGAAGCCGATGCGGAAGATATTCTGCAGGATGTATTCTACCAGTTTATTGGCAATACCCAACCCATAGAGCAATTAACCGGCTGGTTGTTTACCGTGGCACGCAATAAAATCACCGACAAGCAACGCAAGAAAAAACCGGAAGCCCTGGAAGATTTGTATACGGCGAGGGAAGAAGATGTAGCCTTTGACTGGACAGAAATTTTCTTTGATGATTCCGACAACCCCGAAACAGCTTATCTGCGGTCTTTGTTCTGGGAAACGCTGGACAATGCATTGAATGAGTTGCCGGCAGAACAAAAAGAAGTTTTTGTAATGAATGAAATGGATGGCATACCGTTTAAAGAAATAGCAGAAAAGACGGGTCAGAGTATTAATACACTGCTATCCAGAAAACGATACGCGGTATTGCATCTCAGGGACCGGTTGAGTGTATTAAAAGATGAATTATTGAATTATTAAACAAATTATTAAAAGAATAAAATTAAATGTATGAAAAGAGGAACCTGGTTTTTTAAAAAGGCAGTAAAAATTTTGGTAATTGCTGCCGCAGCTATCCTGCTGTTTGGATTTATAGTGATGAGTTTGTGGAATGCCATACTGCCTGCCGTGATACATGTTGGCACCATCACATTTGGCCAGGCATTGGGTATACTGGTATTGAGTAAAATATTATTCGGTGGCTTTCATGGTGGATGGCGGGGCGGTGGAGGACATTGGAGGCAACATATGGGTGAAGGAATGAAAGAGAAATGGATGAATATGACTCCTGAAGAAAGAGAAAAATTTAAACAGGATTGGAAAAGCCGCTGTAGTGGTGGATGGAGAAGACCACCCGCTGAACAAAAAAATGCCGCTGAATAAAATATATCCGGTTGTACACTCAAAAGGCTAATTTGATTTTTCAGATTGATAGCTTGATTGAATTCGGGTTGACAAGCCTTTTGAGAAAAACAACATAAAATCATCCGGTCTGGCGTTCCCTTTATCTTTCATCAGTATGGCGTCTTCGTCTGACCGACATTTATTCTCCAAACGAGGACGTCAGCCGGTTGATAAATAATAGACCAAAACCTTTATATATGCCAATTCTTGTTTTTAAAACTGATGTGCGCAGCAGAAGAAAAGTGAATGCACTGGCACCTCACCTGGAAAACATAAAGGGAATTATTAAATGGAATGTAGATCTGAAAGACGTTGATAAAGTACTGCGTATTGAATGTTCCAGTATTGCTTCCGGGCTGATAGAACAACGGTTACAACAGGCAGGTCATTTCTGCCAGGAATTGAATGATTAAAAATTTAAATAAAAATTATATGTTACTTATAAGTTCACTGATATTGCTAATAAGGAAATACAAAGCAAGAAGGCTCAATCCATATCTTATATTTTAAGATCAGCATTTTATTTACTCATTATAACCGGGGCAATATTTGTTTCATTCTTCAGCACTTCCGGCGTTACATTTTTAGTATTCCCATATTCACTGATTAATTCGGCTACAAGTGCAGTCCAGCCCGTCTGATGACTCGCCCCGAGTCCTTTGCCGCTGTCTCCATGAAAATATTCGTAAAACAACACAAGGTGCTCATTGCCGGGTTGCTGGTAAAACCAGTTGTATTCACCATACAGCCTGCGTTTACCATCTGCATCTTTTTCAAATAAGGAGATAACGCGTTTAGTAAGCTCATCTGCTATGGAATCTAAATTCATTTTTACGCCTGACCCTGCAGGATATTCAACCAGTAAACTGTCTCCATAGAACTCACCGTATTTGCGAATAGCCTGTATAATTAAAAAATTGATGGGCATCCACACGGGACCGCGCCAGTTACTGTTGCCTCCAAACATATCCGAAGTAGAATCACCCGGATCATAATGAATACTGTAAATAATGCCTTCTACCGTTACAGAATAAGGATGTTCTTCATGGTATTTCGACAGGGCACGTATACCACCGTCTGATAAAAATCCTTTTTCATCCAGTAGCCTTACCAACAGGGCTTCAAGCCTGTCCTTAGGCACCAGTGAAAGCAATAATTCTTCTCCATCACCTCTTTCTTCATTCGGCCAGAATTTTTTATTTTTCTTCCGGTATTGTTCAAACCAGGTAATGCGCTTTTTAAAATCCTGCAGTTTATTCAATACTTTTTTACTGATGGTGGATACGGCGTATAGAGAAGTAAGTCCTACTATTGACTGAATGCGCAGTGGTAATGGATCGGCGCCTGTTACACACAATACGTCATAAAAGAATTTGTCTTCATCATTCCACAGGCCATGCTCATTCAATGCTTCTGCTACCAGCACAAAGTGTTCAAAAAATTTAGTGGCAGTATCTTCAAAGGATTCATCGTGCATGGCAATTTCCAGGGCAATGTCCATCATATCCAGTGCGTAAGTGCCCATCCAGCTGGTGCCATCCGCCTGTTCTAATTGCATCTCTCCGGAAAAATGAAAGCTCCTGTTGAACACGCCGATATTATCAAGGCCAAGAAATCCTCCTTCAAATATATTATTGCCATTAACGTCTTTACGGTTTATCCACCAGGTAAAGTTGATCAGTAGTTTTTGAAAGATCTTTTTCAAAAAAACAATATCACCTGCACCACCCTTTTGTTTTTTTTCAATATTGTATACCTGCATGGCGGCCCATGCCTGTACAGGCGGGTTTACATCACTAAAGTTCCATTCGTACGCTGGTAACTGGCCGTCTGGTTTCATGTACCACTCACGCATGATAAGCAGTAACTGGTGTTTGGCAAATGTAGGATCAGCAACTGCCATTGATATACATTGAAATGCCAGGTCCCAGGCTGCATACCAGGGATATTCCCACTTATCCGGCATGGCAATAATGTCCTGGTTTTTCAGGTGTTTCCAGTCATTGTTGCGGCCAGTCATTTTGCCCACACTCACTGCTGTGATGCCGTCGTCGGTAGACAACCAGCGCTCCACATCAAAATGATAGTATTGCTTGCTCCATAAAAGGCCGGCAAGTGCCTGGCGCTGAATGTTGGCCATGTCTTCACTTACACCTTTTGGTAAGATGGCAGCATAATACTCATTCGCTTCCTCTTTTCTTGTGGTAAATATTTTTTCAAATCCGCTCACAAAGGCATTGTCCATGTCTTTGTTACTGAGGCGGCAATAAATTGTTTTGGTGGTGCCGGCAGGTATCCGCATTTTATACACAGCAGCAAATTTTGTCCCTGTTTTTTTATTGCGGAGCGCCGCTGCATTCTCTCCAGTTATTACCGCATCATGAAATGCATCTTTTACAAAAATGCTTTCATTGGGTATATTGGTAATTTTTTCTGTGTTGGTTTCATTTTCTGTAAAAAAACGATCACTGGGCGGCTGAAAATAAAAAAAATAGTTTTCAAGTCTTTCATGCTCGGCCCTTACAGATGTTTTTCCCACTGCAGTAAGCAAAGGTTTTTTATCCAGTCCGCCATAGTTCCAGCGGTTATAAAACCATAGTGTAGGCAATACCGTTATCTCCGCAGCTTTTGTATAGCGGTTGGTAATATCTATTTTAATAAAAATATCCTGCACGCCCTGTTTGGCATACGTAACCATTACATCAAAATACTGGCCGTTATCAAATACACCGGTATCCAGTATTTCATATTCCGGTTCATTTCTTCCACGCTGGCGGTTTTCTTCTTTTAATTTATCGTAAGGGAAAGCCTGTTGCGGATATTTGTACAGAAATTCCATATAAGAATGCGTAGGGATATTGTCTAAGTAATAATACAATTCTTTTACATCCTCCCCATGGTTACCCTGGCTGTTACCCAGCCCAAACAGGCGCTCCTTTAAGATAGGATCTTTACCATTCCACAGGCTTACAGCAAAACAAAGGTTTTGAAAATAATCCGATATGCCGCCAAGGCCATCTTCTCCCCAGCGGTAGACACGGCTATGGGAATGATCAAAAGGAAAGTAATGCCATGCATCTCCATTTGAACTATAATCTTCGCGTACGGTACCCCACTGGCGTTCGCTGAGGTATGGCCCCCATTGTACAAGTGGTATATCGCGGGTTGCGTTAACTGCAAGGCGTTGGTGTTCTGCTGTCATGCTGTTGATTTAATACAAACAATATCGCAAAAGGCGGCAATCTGCATTTACTGAAAATAACAGTATTGCAATAAAAAGCGAATAATAAAAAAGCACTATTCTGTATTCAATAACAGTGCTATACAGCCTGGTTCTTTTGCGACAGATTCTTTGTACTGGAAAATAAAACCTGTATTAGAAACTGTTAAAACGCGAATTTAAATAATAAGCGTCAAAAGATCGTTATTGATACTTCTTCATTAATTCGTATAGTATCTTTTTATCGTCATCTGTAATCATTTTGGAAGAGTCTGACTGTACAAAATGCAGTTTAAAAGAATATACAGCCGATGCGCTGTCCTGTATATTATAACCTATAATACGTAATGCCTGCATGGAGTTAAAATTGTCAGGCACCTGAACATTCGTTGTATCGTACCATAAACCAAACCCATTAGTGGCCAATTGCTGCCACGGAAAATTTCTGTTGGGATCTACTTTTCTACCTGGTGCAATATCTGCATGCCCAATAAAATTGGCCGCAGGTATGGCATATTGTTTTTTTAATACCGCCAGTAAACGCAACAGGCTGTTTACCTGTGCATCTGTGAAAGTTTCAAAACCATTGTTGTCTATTTCTATGCCAATGCTGTTGCTGTTAATATCTGTGCTGCTGCCCCACCTGGCGTTGCCACCATGCCATGCCCGCAGGTAGTCATTCAGCATATGGTGAATGGTACCATCTTTGCAAATAACATAGTGCGCACTTACCTGTGTTTGTGAAGTGGTAAATGTTTTTAATGTTTGTTCACAACTATTTTGTGCCGTGTGATGGATAACAACAAAATTTGGCTTTCTTAAATTAAAATTAGTGGTACCTACACTGTATGCAGGAGGTTGAACAGAATCGGGTTCAGGCAAACTGCGCAGCTGCTTTGCAAACGTTTTTGCCTGCTGCTTATAAATTTTATTACTGCTTTTATATGGGTTGCTGGCACAGGCATATGCAATACATATAATCAAGAGAAAAAGCCAGCCCCTGCCGGCATGATTGGAAGAAGGAAACACCATCAGTTACTGATTTTTTGTAAATATAATTAAAGCAGTTTGCAAGCTGGTTGTTAATAGCAGGTTGGGCCAGTTTGTATCATGCTATCTTTGGTAAAATAAACTTTGTATGAAAAGAATATTTTTATTGCTTGCCCTGGTTTTTACAGGCACAGCCGCTTTTACACAACAAACACCCGTTGTTGATTCGGTTATAGTTGTTAAGCAAAAACAACATGGTGCGGCATGGGCCTGCCCCGCATGTTTTAAAATAACAAAGGAGGGTGGACAATGTACAGCTGATAAAACTCCTAAAATACAATTGGGCACCTATTATTGCCAGCATTGTGTAAAAGCTTCCGGAGATAAACCCGGCAATTGTTCCACCTGCAAAGGCGCTACTACACAAATGACACGCAGGCTGTGTAAAGAACATACAGGAAACATAAAAAAGACAGCCTGATAAAATTTAGTATAAATGTTTAAAGCCCCGCCCGGTTATCCGTAACTGGGCTTTTTATTGCCTTATTTAAAAGGTGGAAGCAAGCTATTATTACGTACTAAATCAACACGACTCAACAGTATTACCACTTAGTTTTTTCCAAAAAAATTATCTCTTTTCCCTTTCCGGGAAAATTCCCTTTGTATTTTATGTTATAAAGAGCTGTTTTTCAAAGCCCTGTACTTTGGTATTATGATTGAAAATATCCTGGCAGGGTTAGAAAAATCGTACTTTATGAAAAAATTTTACAACATATTCCTGCAGGCTTTTACAGCAACCGTTTTTATCCTGCTTATTGCAAATAATAGCAACGCACAGTCCTGCACAGCACAAGGTAATCCTTCCACATATGGAACGGGCAGTACCTGGATTGGTTACCTGTACCAGGGCAGCAATTTTAATACTTATAAAGGATACATAACTGAAGGTAACAGCAATGCAGATTTTGATGAAAGCTTTACCGGCACACAAACCAATTTTGCTACCAACGGCTGCCCGGTTTATACCGATGGCTTCAGCGTACGTTACAGGCTTACAAAAACATTTACTGCAGCTAATTATACGATAAGTGTTGGTGGAGATGATGGCTACCGTTTGAGTCTTGATGGTGGTGCTACATGGATTATCAATAACTGGGCTGATCATTCATATGCAACTACAGCTTACAGTATTTACTTAAGCGGTTCTTACAACATGGTGCTTGAATATTACGAGAATGCCGGTGACAACAGAATTACATTCAGCA
>JBDSOC010000306.1:0-10677 GCA_039915085.1 Chitinophagaceae bacterium | reverse complement strand
GGAAGCCATTGAAAAGCAAACCAAAAACAGGGATGATGGTGAAATAGATTTGGCATTGCTTACTGATGGCCTGCGTGCAGAAAGAGAACAGGGTATTACCATTGATGTTGCGTACAAATATTTTTCTACGCCCAAACGAAAATTTATTATTGCTGATGCACCGGGTCATATCCAGTATACCCGCAACATGGTTACCGGTGCTTCCAACGCAGATCTTGCCATTATACTGGTGGATGCTAGAAACGGTGTAGCAGAACAAACGCGCCGCCATTCTATTATTGCCTCTTTACTTAATATTCCGCATATAGTAGTGGCTATTAATAAAATGGATTTGGTTGAATACTCACAGGATGTCTATAATAATATCGTAATTGATTATTCCGAAGTAGCCAAATCACTTGGTTTAAAAGATATTACCTACATTCCTATCAGCGCATTAAACGGTGATAATATTGTTGAGAAATCAGACAAATATCCCTGGTATGAAGGTGATTCTTTATTGCATATACTTGAAAGAACAGAAGTACAAAGCGATATTAATTTAACGGATGCAAGGTTCCCGGTGCAATATGTAATCCGCCCGCAAACAGATGACCTGCATGATTACCGTGGTTATGCCGGCAAGGTTATCAGTGGAATTTATAGAAAAGGCGACAAAATAACTGTACAGCCATCCGGTATTGAAAGCACTATCAAAGCAATTGAAGTAGGTGGTAAAGAAGTAGAGGAAGCTTTCGCACCGCAAAGTGCCATATTGCACCTTACAGATAATATTGATATCAGTCGCGGCGATACTATTGTACAATCTGATAACCTGCCGCAAACATCCAATGAACTGGAAGTATTGTTATGCTGGATGGATAACAAACCACTGGTGCCGGGAAATAAATACCTTTTGCAGATTAATAGCCGGGTAGTACGAAGCAGTATAAAAGAAATAGCTTATAAATTAAATGTAAATACGCTGCAGCAGGAACCAGCACCGGAGAAAGCAGGACTGAACGATATTATAAGGGCCACTATTAAAACTGCTTCTCCTGTATCATTTGATTCTTATAAAAAATTAAGGGTAAATGGCGGCGCTATTTTAATTGATGAGACAAGTTGTGTTACGGTAGGCGCCTGTATGATTGAAGGGGCTATTTGAAAAAATTAATTGGTTGAAAAGTTTATGGTTTTCAGTTTTGTTCTGGGTGCAACAGCAGTTACTATTGTAATCGTTGTTGCCTGTTTCGGGATCACTCCTCTTCCCCGGAGAGGGTTAGGGGTGGGTTCAAGCTATTTTTTTATGCTTTTTTAAAATCAGGGATTTATCCCCTCTCCTTTGGAGAAGGTTAGGGTGAGGTTCAGCTAAAATTTATGTCTTTGTTACTAAACGATAAAAATATTTCCGAAGCAATACCAGCTAAAGGCAAAGTAATATTAGCCGGCGCGGGTTGTGGCGATCCTGAACTGATTACAGTAAAGGCTGCCCGTTACCTGCAGCAGGCTGATGTGGTGCTGACAGATCGCCTGGTGAGTGATGAAATACTTAAACAGTACGTTCGCAATGAAGCAGAAATAATTTATGTTGGCAAGCAATGCCGCCGTGGTTTTTCAACGCCACAGGAAAGCATAAACGACATGATAAAAGAATACGCGTCGCAGGGCAAACTGGTAGTGCGTTTAAAGGGTGGCGATGTTTCTTTGTTTTCAAATATTCTGGATGAACTGCAGGTATTGGCAGAAAATAATATACCCTATGAAGTAATACCTGGTATAACGGCAGCAACCGGCGCAGCAGCTTACGCAGGTATACCATTAACAGCAAGAGGGTATGCAACTGCCGTACGTTTTCTTACTTTATACAAATCAGACGTGGTAACAACTGACTACTGGAAAGATTTGGCTGCAACGGATGACACCCTGGTATTTTACATGTCTTCAGAAACACTGGATGAAGTAGTGGAAAAACTATCGGCTAATAATATTGCAGCAGATAAATTACTGGCTGTGATAGAACAGGCCACTACCCCACTGCAGCATGTACACATCAGCAGCATTGATAATTATAATAAAAACAGGAAGGGGCAACGTTTCATTTCACCATCCATTGTAATTATTGGTAAAGTGGTTGCCCTGCATGAGCAATTTGCCTGGCTGACCAACAGCAATAGTAAGGAATACTATTTTAAACCAATGGGAAGTTTATTAAATACAACCAACACGGACAACGTCAAAACAAATGTTAGCAGAGCATAAATTAAAAATCTTACAGGATCTCATCAGCAGTGCTTCAAAAGAAGAACTGGGCTGGATGAATAATTATATCAGCAGCCAGCTAACACCCGCTGCAACTGATCACCCGGCTGCACAAAAATTGACTGCCAATAAAGTTACGATTGCGTACGGCACAGAAACCGGCAATTCAAAAAGAGTTGCTACGGATTTTGCCGCCAAAGCAAAGAAAATAGGTATTAACGCCAAACTGGTTAGCCTTGATCAATACCGGTTAAATGATTTGCCAAAAGAGGAGTATTTTCTAACCGTTATCAGCACGCAGGGAGAAGGTGAACCACCGGAAGCGGCTAAGAAATTCTATGACCATATTCATAACAATGGTTTTAAACTGGAGAAATTAAAATACAGCGTGCTGGCATTGGGAGATACCTCCTATCCGCTGTATTGTAAAACCGGCGAAGATGTGGATGAACAATTACAGCGCCTGGGTGGCAACCGTATTGTAGATATACAAAAATGTGATGTTGAATATGATGAAGATGCGCATCATTGGTTTGAAAAAGTATTAAAGAAACTGGCAGAAACCGATTCAAAAACACCGGCTGTTTTTACGGCACCTTCAACAGCAACAGAAAAAAAAGCCGTAGGTAAAAAATCATATATCGGTAAAGTGCTTACCAATATCGATCTGAATGACAGGGGTTCAAATAAACAGACATGGCACATTGAGATTGCTGCAGACGATGTGGAATACGAATGTGGTGATTCAATTGGTATTGTTCCTGAAAATGCAGTACTAACTGTTGAAAAAATCCTTTCCCTTTCAAAAGGCATTAATGCCGGTAAGAAAGTTGAATACAAAAAAGAACTTTTCACTGTTTTTGATCTCTTAAAATATAAATTAAATATTTCTCACTTAATTACAGCTGTTATAAAAAGATATGCAGCTATTGTTGGTAAGGAAATAACTGAGACTAAAATAGATCTCCCGGACTTACTAAAGACCTACCCGGTAAAAGATGCGGCGCAGTTTGAAGAAGTGCTGGCGATATTAAATCCAATTGCACCGCGCCTTTACACCCTTGCATCATCTCCTGCGGCGCACAATGGCGAGGTACATGTTATTGTGGCCAAAGATATGTTTACGGTTAATGAGGAAAAGAAATATGGCGTTTGTTCGGCTTTTTTAGGAATGCAAAAAATAAACAACGAAATAAAATTTTTTATTCAGAAAAACAAACGTTTCCGTTTACCTGCGCCTGATAAAGATATTATTATGATTGGGCCTGGCACCGGTATCGCCCCTTACCGTTCTTTCTTAGCTGAAAGAGATGCAACAGGTGCAACAGGCAGGAACTGGTTGTTTTTTGGTGAACAGCATTTTGTAACTGATTTTCTTTACCAGACGGAATTACAAAACTGGTTTGAAACAGGTGTACTTACAAAAATCAACCTGGCATTTTCGCGCGACCAGCCGGAAAAAATTTATGTGCAGCACCGTATGTGGCAGCAGGGAGCTGAATTATACAACTGGATTCAATCAGGCGCACATATTTATTTATGCGGCAAAAAAGATCCGATGAGTGTGGATGTAGAACACACGCTGGTAGAGATAATTGAAAAATACGGAGAAAAAACGAACGAAGAAGCAAAAGAATATTTTCTGCAGATGCAGAACGAGGGAAGATATTCTGAGGATGTTTATTAAAAGAGAAATTTGTAATTCCACAGCAATAGAGGAAATTCAAAATAATAACGCAACATGGCAGAAGAAAAAAACCTCTCAGGTATAGAGAAAATAAAGCAGGCAAGCGATGCCTTGCGTGGGGAAATTACAAAAAGCCTGAAAGATGAAATAACCGGGGCTATCCGCGAAAGCGATCAGGCGCTTATTAAGTTTCATGGCATGTACCAGCAGGATGACCGCGACAGAAGAGAAGAAAGGGCAGAAAAAAAATTAGACCGGCTGTATACTTTTATGATACGTTTACGCCTGCCCGGTGGTTTTCTTACCGCTGATCAATGGATAGCAATGCATGAAATTGCGGGACAAAATTCTACCGGCGTTATTAAAATTACTACCCGCCAGACCATACAATTACATGGGCTGGTAAAATCTCATATTAAACCAACTATTACCGCTTTCAATGAAGTCCTGCTTGATTCAATAGCCACCTGCGGCGATGTTAACCGCAATGTTTTGTGCAGTTCACATCCAAAGCAGTCACCCATACACGAAGAAATATTTGATTATGCAGATAAAATCAGCACCATGCTGAAGCCAAAAACCAAAGCATACTATGAGATATGGCTGGATGATGAAAAGATTGCAGACAAAAAAGACGAAGAAGATCCATTGTACCAGGACAGGTACCTTCCCCGGAAATTTAAAATAGCCATTGTTATACCCCCTAATAATGATGTAGATGTTTTTACCAATGATCTTGGTCTTATTGCTATTATTGAAAACAATGAACTAAAAGGTTTCAATATAGCCATTGGCGGTGGCATGTCTACTACGCATGGCAATCCCGCTACTTATGCAAGGCTGGGAACTGTTATCGGATTTGTAGAAAAGGGTGAGCAAACCATGAAGGCGATATACGAAGTAGCTACTGTACAAAGAGATTATGGCAACCGGAGCGACAGGAAACTAGCAAGGCTTAAATATACAGTAGATAAACTTGGTGCCACCTGGTATAAAGAAGAAGTAGAAAGACGTGCAGGTATTACAATACAGGAAGCGAGACCATTCTCATTTAACGAGCGCCGTGATTACTATGGCTGGCAACAAAATGATAAAGGCGTTTGGTATTATACTGTATATGTAGAAAGTGGAAGAATTACTGATGACGAAGAACAAGCAGTAAAAACGGCATTGCTGGAAGTTGCAAAAACAGGTAAATGTTCTTTCCGGTTTACTGCTAACCAGAATGTAATAATAAGCGATGTTGTGGCAGCAGACAAGGACCACATCAATAGTATACTGGAGCAATTTCACATAACCAGTTATACTGAAAATACATCGTTGTTACGCAAAAATTCCATTGCCTGCGTGGCCCTCCCTACCTGCCCGCTGGCACTCGCTGAAGGCCAGCGTTATCTTCCGGTCCTGATTGCTAAAATTGAACCGCTTCTTGATAAATACGGGCTGGCAGAATATGACATTATTATGCGCATGACTGGCTGTCCCAATGGTTGCGCCCGTCCCGCAGCTGCAGAAATTGCTTTTGTGGGCACTGCACCCGGAAAGTACAACCTGCAATTGGGTGGAGACCGCGTTGGTATGCGTTTAAATAAAGTCTACAAAGAAAATCTTGACGAATCAGCTATTCTGACAGAATTAGATGGCCTCTTTAACAGATTTTCCGCCGAAAAAACAAACGATGAAAGCTTTGGTGATTTTGCCATGCGCAAAAATCTTGTGACCGCATAAATGTTAAAAATCGTTAAGATTAAAATATGCATGACAGGATTAATAAAAAATCTTCAATTAGTCTACCAAATAAGTAGAGAATTATCTATTTTTATCGCAGATTATTATGAGCAATAACCAGTTTTTAGATGCTGTAATCGTAAATAATGCGGACCAGGCCGGTAAAAACCGCTTGTTCCCGGTATTCCTGAAAATAGAAGAGCTGAATGTTTTGCTGGTAGGCGGCGGAAAAGTAGCAATGGAAAAATTAAACGCCATATTGCAAAATGCACCTGGCGCTTCTATATGGCTCATTGCAACAGAAATTTCCCCTGAAGTAAAACAACTGGCAGTTGCATATTCCGGCGTTGTGCTGGAAGAAAGAGCTTTCCAGGAAACAGATTTGAACGGTAAAGAGGTTGTAATTGTAGCTGTAAATGATAAAGCAGTCAGTAATTATGTGCGTGTGCTGGCCAAACAAAAAAAACTCCTGGTAAACGTAGCTGATACGCCCGAGCTATGTGATTTTTATCTTGGTTCTATTGTACAAAAAGGAGATCTTAAAATTGCCATTTCTACCAATGGTAAGTCGCCCACCATTGCCAAAAGAATGCGTGAACAGTTAAATGAACTGATTCCGGATGAAATAGATGGTGTACTGGATAATATGCACACCATCAGGCAGGGATTAAAAGGAGATTTTACGAATAAGGTAAAGCAGTTAGATGATTTAACAAAAGTACTTGCGGCCAAGCAAATAACACTGGAGAAAGTAAATCAACCTGAAGCAAGAAAATGGCCGGCGATTGTAAAATGGTGCTTACTGGCGTTCTTTTTTATGCTGCTGGGTCATGCGGTTTTGTCTTTTGTACCTTTTAATAAAATACTAAGCAGTATACAGGATATACCGCAATATATAGATTTGGGTCTTTTTGGTATGATGGTCCTCACCGGTTTTATGGCACAGATGGTGGATGGATCAATGGGCATGGGTTATGGAACTATTTCCACTGTTTTTCTTTTAGCAACAGGTGTCCCTCCTGCTATTGTTAGCAGTCGTGTTCATTCCGCCAGGGTTTTTTCGAGTGGCGCATCTGGTTATACCCATCACCGCTTCGGCAACATCAATAAAAAACTTTTTCGTGCACTGGTAGTTCCCGGCGTTGTTGGCGCTGTCCTGGGTGCCGCGCTGGCTTATTTTGGACAGGAGTATGCACAATGGGTCCGCATTCCGCTTAGCTTTTATACTATTTATCTTGGTTATTACATCATACAAAAGGCGTTTAAAAAAAAGAATCCTGATAACAAAGTAAAACGCGCCGGCTGGCTTGCTTCAGTGGGTGGGTTTACAGATGCTTTTGCAGGCGGTGGGTGGGGCGCACTGGTTACCGGTACGCTACTGTCAAAAAGAAATAATCCACGCTACGTAATTGGCTCTGTATGCCTGGCAGAATTTTTTGTGGTACTGGCCAGCTCTGTTACCTTTTTTATTTTCCTCAAACATATACCCATCTTTGATGTGGCCGGCCTCATCATTGGTGGCCTGATAGCAGCGCCCATCGCTGCAAGGCTGGTGGGCGTGCTCCCCATGAAAACTATGTTTCTCTGCGTTGGTATACTGGTTATACTCACCAGTACGTTTACCCTCTGGAAAGCGTATATAAAAGTTTTACCCGAAATTCACCAGTTTTTTCATTTTTAAAAATAAAGATTATCCTACTATTTTTGTAGACTTATTAAAAACCGGCTATATTTGCCAACTGAAAATGAAAATTAACCCGAACATACAAGCGGCTGTATTGACCTTAACACCCCGATGTTGTTTGCATTCCATTTTTGAATAAACCCAAGTTATATTTTTTTACCCAATTAGTCTACAAAATTGGTAGACATAAAAACTGAATAAAAACGATACTGATTATGAGAAAGGCGATCAACCTGGCTGAAATGATTCCGGTAAACCTTACTTTTTTACCGTCTGGTATAAAAAAAATTACCCGCGCACTTTATGTACTCGCAATATTTCAAATAACAGCCCATAGTGTTTTTGGCCAGGATAATACCAGCCTGATAGAAATAACAGGCCAGGTAAACGGGGAGGAAAAAAAAGAACCCCTAACCGATGTAAGTGTGCAGGTAAAAGGAACCATTGCTGGTACCACTACCAATAAAGACGGGCTTTTCAAATTAAGAACAAGAACAAAACTTCCTTTTACACTTATATTTTCCTCTGTTGGTTTCAAACCACAGGAGTATGAAGTAAAGAGCCTTGGTTCTAATCTTCAGATAGAACTGGTTACACAAACGATGCTGGGTAATGAAGTAGTGGTCACCGCTTCGCGTGTTGCTGAAAGCATTTTAAAATCACCTGTAGCCATTGAAAAATTAGACATCAGGGCCATCCGTGAAGCAGCAGCACCCAGTTTTTATGATGCACTGGAAAATGTAAAAGGTGTACAGATGACAACTTCGAGTCTTACATTTAAAGTTCCCAATACACGTGGGTTCAATATTCCGAATAATTTCCGCTTTATGCAACTGGTGGATGGCGTAGATATGCAGGCCGCTACTTTAGGCGTGCCGCTGGGTAATGCCATCGGGCCAACGGAACTGGATATTGCCAGTGTAGAAATTACACCTGGTGCAGCTTCTGCCTTGTATGGGATGAATGCTATCAACGGCATGGCCAACCTGCTTACAAAAAGCGCTTTCAACAACCAGGGATTAAGTTTATACATTAAAGGCGGATTGAATCATGTAGACGGTCTTGCTACCAATAAAGCAGACGGAATCAATCATTCCAGCACACCCCTGGGCGATTTTGCTATCCGTTATGCAAAAGCATCCCGCAAATTTGCTTTTAAAGTAAATGTTGGCTATATGACGGGCACCGATTGGCGCTCTAATACCAGATTGGATCAGAATACCAATAACCTGAAAAGTGCAAACCCCGGGTTTCCCGCGTTAAATGGCGCAAACAATGCAGCTTTTGATGGCTGGAATAAATATGGGGACGACGCACTTGCAGGAAGTAACGTTGTATCCCTCAGCGGTCTTACTATTGATGGTAAAGCTAACCAGACATTAAGGGTGGCACGTACCGGCTATTGGGAATCAGATTTGGTAAGTCCTAAAGTAAGCAACCTCAAAGCTGATGTATCGCTGAATTTCAGGTTTACCGAAAAAGTTGAGCTTTCTTATTCTTACCGTGTTGGCAAAATGGATGGCGTTTTTCAGCGTGGGAATAAAATACGGTTGGATAACGTAGTGGTACAAAACCACCACCTTGAATTGAAAGGCAGCAATTTTGTAATCCGCAGTTATGTATCTGTTGAAAATACCGGTGATTCTTACAATGTAAAACCATTGGCGGATAATATGGATTTATATAGCGGCGGCGCCACAGATACAAAGACAGCAGGCAGCTGGGGCACAAAATATAAAAATGCATTGACTGCCTATGCAACAGCAAATGGCGGCGCACTAACTTCAGATAACCTTGCAGCAGCAAATAATTATGCCCGCGACCTTGCAGATGCAAGCCGTGTAAAACCCGGCACACCAGAATTTGAACAATTGAAGAACACCATTATAGGAATCAATAACTGGGATATTAAATCTGGCTCCATCCCCAATGCACCCGTAACTGGTGGCGCAGCATTGGTTCAGAAAAGCCGTTTGTTTCATGCAGAAGGCCAATATGATTTTTCAAACAAAATAAAAATCTTTGATTTATTGGCAGGTGCCGATACCCGTATCTACCAGGTTACGCCTGACGGAAATAATTTTGTCGATTTTTCACGCCCCATGGCCGATCGCAATACAGCATTAAAAGATGGAACCTTTGGAAAGGATATTTATTATAAAAAATTTGGTGGATTTGCGCAGGTAACCAAAACATTATTCGATGAGCACCTGAAATTGTTTGGTTCATTGCGTTTTGACTACAACCCGGAATTTGATCCAAAGTTTACGCCACGCCTTGCTGCTGTTTATACCGTGAATAAACAACATAATTTCCGCTTTACTTTCCAGGAAGGTTATCGTTTCCCTGCGCTTTTTGAAGCATTGTCTTATGTAAGCAACGGAAGGGTAAAACGTGTGGGCAGCTTATCATATATCAATGAAGGACTTGGTTACCTGGAAAATAGCTACACACAAACTTCTGTTATCAACTATAATGCTACGGTAGCTGCGCAGGGAAATACGGATGCTGCTGCGCTTGCAAACAGAAACTTACTGGTAGTAGCCAATCTGCCAAAAGCACGTCCTGAAAAAATTACATCATTTGAAATAGGCTATAAAAGTGTGTTGCTGAATAATAAACTGGTGGTTGACATTGACGCTTACAGTAATACTTATGATGGTTTTCTTGGACAGGTACAAGTGTATGTTCCTACAGGAGAAAAAGCAGGTTCTGATGCTGCCGTGTTATCAATGCTCGACAGGAACCGTGATCCAACTACGGCTACCGGCACAACTGCTGCCAGCAAGGGACAGGACAGGTACCGCGTATACACAAACGCAAAAAATAGCTACCACAATTATGGATCGGCATTGGGTATAACGTACAACTTCTATAAGAAATATACAATTGGTGGTAATGTCAGTTTCAACAAAATGAAGTCAAATAATTCAGATGATATTTTTGTGACAGGTTTTAATACACCGCAATGGAATACCAATATTTCTTTTGGTAACCGCGAGATTGCAAAAAATGTTGGCTTCAATCTGGTATGGAAATGGCAGGATAGCTTCTTATGGGAAAGCCCGCTGGTAACAGGTAATATATCAGCCTATAGTTCTGTGGATGCACAGGTAACCTATCGTGTACCATCCGCAAAAGCGAGTGTTAAAGTTGGCGGAGCCGATATTTTTAATCACCGCTATTTACAATATGCAGGTGGCCCTACTATCGGTGCCCTGTATTATGTAGCTATTACTTTTGAAGGACTGTTCAATAAATAATTAGTCGTCCCTCAAAAGGTAGGATTGGTGCAGCTGAAGTCACAGTAGTACAGAAGCCTAATCAGGGAACTATG
>JBDSOC010000292.1:0-12743 GCA_039915085.1 Chitinophagaceae bacterium | reverse complement strand
TTTTTTATGCCATATTACAATGGCTAATTTAAATTGTCTCCTTATAAAATTAAAAATCACCTCACCATTATCCCTGTAGTTTTTATCTTATCATGTACATTATTTTTATTATTATTTTCCTTTCCATTGTGCAATTAATTCCCCAAAAGTGCAAAGTATGTATACAGGATTTGCGTATTAAATTTTCTTTTTTAAATAATAATATATGCGGTTAACAACGCAATAACATTTATTTTCTGCGTAAAGCTTATCTAGTGGTGAAAGAAAAGCAGCTTTTTAACATTTGGTTTTGTCATGCTATTAGCTGAACTAAAAATTAAGATTTTATTAGCAACTAATAGAAAACTGTATGATTGCCTCTAAGGCATATCATTTATATATATCACCCACTTTTTTTCATGATAAGTTAAGTGCATTAGATATGCCTGCCATATTTCATGGCTGATTTTTTTTACCACTATAAGTTATAAGATTAATTAACGAAACCAAAAATGTGAATTATGAAAAGATTGTATGGATTACTCTCTGTTCTGTTTATTTTTTCTGTGCAGTTTCTTACCGCACAGAATATTGATGTACGCGGAAAAATTACGGACAACAATGGCGCTGCTATTCCCGATGCATCAATAAGTATTAAAGGAACAAGAACGGGCACAAAGACTGCTGCAGATGGCAGCTTTAAATTAAGTGCAAGGCCAGGTGCCACCCTTGTTATTACTGCTATTGGCTTTGACAGCAGGGAAGTATCAGCCGGCCAGGATAACATAAGCATATCGCTTGTCCAGGATATAAAAGGGCTGAGTGAAGTCGTAATAACAGGTGTAGGCGTAGCTACTTCAAAAAGAAAAGTAGCTATTGATGTAGCCTCCCTCTCAAGTAAAGATGTTGCAAAAAGCACTTTGGGCTCTGTAGAGCAGGCACTTATTGGAAAAGTAGCCGGTGCACAGGTACAAATTAATTCAGGCACACCCGGAAGCGGCGCATCTATAATATTAAGGGGTTTAAATACATTAGGTGGTTCGTATCCGCTTATTATGGTAGACGGACTGGAAGTATCCGATTTAAATGGAATAGATCTGGGGAATGTTGAAAGGGTTGAAGTTGTAAAAGGGGCGGCCGCAGGCATGCTTTATGGCGCCCAGGGTGCAAACGGTGTTATACAGGTATTTACAAAAAAAGGATCGCGTAACAGAAAGCCTGAAATTAATTTCACCTCTCAGATGAGTATCGGAAAAGTGCTGACAGGTAAAGGATCTATTATCGCCAAAAATCATTCTTTTGAAACAGATACACAGGGATTCGCTACAGCAAATGGCGTAAAAATAGCTCCTGATGCAAATGGATCATGGCCTTCGCCTGATTTTGTTCAGGGCGGAGATCCTTTCATACAAAATAATAAACCTTATAAAGAGCAGATTTTTGATCACCTTGACCAGGCATACCAGCCTGCCAAAACATTCAATAACTCTTTAAGTATCACGGGCGGTGGTGAAAAATCAGATTATTCATTTACGCTATCCCGCTATGACGAACAGAATGTGTTAAGCAATAATTATAAAAGAACCAGCCTGGCGGCAAATATCGGCGTAGAGTTAGCTAAAGGACTTACTTTCAGAAATTCATTGCAAACTATTTTTACCAGCGATGATTTAATAAGTGGCGACCCCGATGCAACTATTGGAGGTACAGCAAGCAACCGTTTTGGTTTATATAATTCATTCCCATTTATTGATTTTACAAGAAGGGATAGTACCGGCCATCGTGTTGTAAGTGCCAACCAGGGCGATAAAACTACATTAAACCCATTATCTGAGCCGGAATGGCATACAAAAAATACTTCACAAAGCAGGATTGTTGAAAATGCCAACCTTAATTATAAATTTCCAAAATTTGTAGAATTGGATTACAAATACGGAATTGAAATATGGAATGTTGACAGAACTAATTATTACCATAATCAAAGTGCAGCTGTACAATCAGGCACAGCATTCTGGGGTCAGAATGTGAATGGTTCCATACAAAACGACCTGGATAAATTCACGCGCCAAAATTCGCTTGCAAGTATCTACATAAGAACGGATTTTGATAAAGATTTTCACTGGAATATTCCTATAAAAACAACTACCCAGTTGAGTTATGATTACAGGAAATCTGAAGAAAGATATTATTTTGCCAATGGCTCTATTTTACCTGCTTTCCCTCCGTATAATATAACAGTTGCACAAAATCATACCAGCGGGGATTTTTATTCCACTTTTACAACTTTCGGCTACCTGTTTAATCAAAGTATAGATTACAAGGATTTAATTGGTATTTCCGGTGGCTTTCGTTCTGACTACTCTTCTGCATTTGGCGCAGGAAGTAAACCGTTTACATTTCCAAGAGGAACGATTTATTTCAGGCCAACAGAACTGGTGAAAATGGGGCCACTGACAGAATTAAAATTAAGGGCAGCGTACGGTGGTGCAGGTATTCAACCTGGTGTGTACGACAGGCAGGCTACTTTAAGTGTGCAACAGTTAGGTAATGCCTCTACTATCTATAATCCTTCCCAATTGCCAAACCCAAATTTACAGGTACAGCAATCAAGAGAATTGGAGATAGGAACTGATCTTACCATTAATACAGGATTGGAAAATTTCCTTAAAAAAATAAATGTTTCTTTTTCATACTGGCATCATAAGAACACAGATATAATTCAACCAGCAGATTTGGCGCTTACAACAGGTGCATCTAAAAAAATTGATAACCTTACAACAATTAGTTCAAAAGGTATTGACCTTTCCCTGGATGCAGGGGTTGTAACTGAGAAGAATTTTGACTGGCAGTTTGGATTCAGACTTGGCACAGCAAAAAGTGTTGCTACAAAAATTGCAAACGGTGCAGACCTGGTAAATGGCTTTTTTACGGTAAGGCAGGGACAAGAACTGGGTTTATTCAGCTACCAGGCGCCAGTATCAAGTCTTGACCAGATACAGGAAGATGGAAAAACGCCTTATATTGATCCGGCAGACAGGGGCAACTACCAGGTAGTAAATGGTACAGTGGTTGATACAGCTACCAAACAGGTATTGATGACCAATCCTACTGATCAAAAATCAGCGGGCAGTGCTTATCCTTCTTTTACAGCTTCCTTTATTAACACTTTTACCATTAAGAAGAATTTTGTATTGTCATTCCAGCTGGACTGGTACCATGGAAACAAGATCTATAATATGGTGCGCCAGTGGTTATACAGGGACAGGCTTTCAGAAGATTATGATAAACCTGTTACTATTAACGGCGGCACCGGTGCTTATGTAGCTTATTACAACAGTCTTTATAATAGTGTACAGCCCAGTACATGGTTTGTAGAAAACGGATCATTCCTGCGTATGCGCGATGTATCGCTGACCTATAACTTACCCTCCGGCGTATTGGCGCATTGGGCAAAGAACATGAGTTTTACAGTTTCCGGAAGAAACCTGTTTACCATTACAAAATACGCTGGTTTGGATCCTGAAGCTACTACTACGTCAGATTCCCAGGGTAATCTTGCCGGCGGAGCCGGACAATACAACGGAGCAATAAAAGGGGTAGATTATTTTGCTGTTCCCAATCTGAGATCATTACAGGTAAGTTTAAGGGTAGGTTTTTAATTTTATAAATAATCGAATATGAAAAAAATATCAATATATTTCTTAGCAATGGGCGTGCTGTTGCTTGCTGGCTGCAAAAAATCGGAACTGCAGCAGATCAATCCCAACCAGCCCACACCAACCACTTCGTTGACATCTGAAGCCGGCCTGGAGTCTTATGGGGCAGGTATTCTTGGCAGAACAATATTTCCTGTTCCGGGAGAAGGCAATGCGAATATTCTTACCATTTCCATGATCAACCATAGTATTATGGGAGATGAAACTTTTCTGCCTTACGGAAATTTTGCGTTTAGGTGGATAAACCAGGTTTATAAGATTACACTGCCAAATGGCACTGTTGTTACAAATCCATTTGGTGTTACGCAACAGGCATCCCTGCAGGGTTTTAACAGCCGCGCAGCGGGAGAAACCAATGCATTTGTATACGAGTGGACCATCAGCTATTTCTTTATTTCGCAGGCCAATCAAATGCTGCAGGCTTTAAATGGCAATGTATCATATAACGGCGATGGCCCAACTAAAAAAGCAACTTTGCAGGCATGGGCTTACTGGTGGAAAGGCTATGCCTATTCCCGCCTTGGATCTATGTACCTGAGTGGTGTTGTCAATAATGATCCGAGCGGTGCAACAAACGGAACTTTTGTTGATCACAATGGCCTGATTGCCGAAGCGAATAAAAATTTCGACAGTTGCACTACCCTGCTGGGCACGCTTCCTGCTGCAGGTAATGCCGCGTATAATGGCGTAATGACGGCTTTGGTATTATCATTCAATGATAATGCACATGTTGTAACGCCTGCAATGTGGATACATCACAATAATTCGTACAAAGCAAGAAACCTGTTGGTAAATAAAAAGACTTCTGCCATGGCAGCTGCCGACTGGCAAAATATTATTACTTTATGCACCAACGGTCTGACATCCACCGATAACTATTTTAAATTTGGTATGACAGAGGACGGTAACAATGATTTAAGCAATTCATTTTTACAACCATTGGCAATGCTGGGACCAAATGTGCAGTGGACATTTGTTAGTGAAAGGCTGGTGCAGGATTTCAAGGCCGGTGATAACAGGTTTACAAAAGGTATATTAAGGCTTCCGGATCCAGACCCGGCCGATCCAAATAACCAGGATGTTTATTACGGTCTTAATTCCTTTACAAACATAAGAAGCAGGGGATTGCAATTAGGTACACGCTGGGCGGCTGTTCCTATTGAAGATGGTGGATTATATGCTACCGGAGCTAACCAGGGATTTGTTCCTTTTGGCTGTTCTTATGAAGAAAATGCCCTTATGCTGGCAGAGGCATACATAAATAGCGGGCAAATAGAAACCGGCCTTGGCTATATAGATAATGTGAGAACTTTTCAAAGCTCAGGTTTACCGGCTGTTAAAGGAACAGGTTTGGGCCTTGCCGCAGCAAAAGAAGAATTGAGAAAAGAAAGAAGAATTGGCTTGTTTCAAAAAGGTGTTTCATTTTATGATGCAAGAAGATGGGGTGTTACAGCACCCGCTGCCTCAGGTGGTGGAAGGGCAAATGCAATCGTCTATATCCCAGGAAGCTTACTGGGCGCAGGCGCCCCTTCGCAGGCATTGCCATGCTTTATGGATTACACCTATATGGATTATTGGGATGTGCCTCAAAATGAACTTGACTTTAATGCACCTGCATCAGGATCTGCACCTGTTAAAAATTAATTGCAGCCTGTTATCAGTAAAGCAATAATAATAACTTTAAACAGGTAGCATAACAGCTACCTGTTTTTTTATTCAATAGCCGGTTAAATGAAAAAAAAAATTATTTCATTTATTTTTATTTTGAATATATGCATTTGTATTGGTAATGCGCAACCGGGTAATTTCTTTATAAAACATGGAAACAATATACCGGCCGTTACCTGCAGCAGTGTTATTTTTGCGCCACTAACAGATATGTACTTTCGATCAGCGGGTGCAGGCGCTGTTTGGGTAAAAAAGCAAATAGATTTACAACAATCTTTTGATATAACTTTTTTTGCGTCATTTAAAGATACTACAGCAGTTGATGGAGCCGCATTCGTTTTACAACCTGATTCAAACAGCCTGGGTGGCGATGATAACGGGCTCGGGTATAAGGAAATAAAAAATTCTATTGCTGTTACATTTGATGCGTTTCAGAATTCTGCCGATCATGACCCGTTGTTTGATCATGCAGCTATACAAAGCAACGGGGATATTGATCATAACAGTACCAACAATCTTGCAGGCCCTGTTTCAATAGAATCTTATTATGCCATTCAGATCAACCCGGGTTATTCACCGGGTAAAACATTTGCACACTCAATTAATGTAAAATGGGATCCTGTAACAATGAATTTTACAGTCTATATAGACGGCAGCTTATTAATGGCGGTAAAAAAAGATTTAATACAGACCATTTTTAATGGAGACCCAATTGTTTACTGGGGATTTACCGGCAGTAACACACAAAAAAAAAGATATGAACCAGGCTCTGATCTGGATTTAGGCAGTTTTGAATTTTTTGCAGGCGATGAAATAAATCCCCGCTTTGATACACAACCGTCACTGGATACCTGTTTTGGTACACCTGTAACGTTTGTTGACAGATCTATTTATGGGCTGGACAGTGTATTCAACGCCCTTGCACTGAATAAATGGTATTGGGATTTTGGCGATGGTTCTATATCAATATTGCGTTACCCGCCACCTCATACATACACAGCAAGTGGAACTTATACGGTGCGGTATGCCATTGCTAACCAGTTAGGTTGTACGCTTGATACGGTGATACGAAAAATTACACTGGGTGCTAAACCTGCAGCTAATTTTTCTTACTCTGCAGGATGCGTTTCTACCCCGGTTACTTTTACTGACTTATCTTCTGCAAAAGACAACCTGGTCGTTGCCTGGAAATGGAATTTTGATAATGCTTATACAAGTGAAAGCCGGGACCCTGTTGTAAGCTTTAATACAGAAGGCACAAAAAATATATCACTTACAGTTGGCACTAATTATGGTTGCGTCAGCGATACAACCCTATCCATCATAGTTACCGGTAAACCGTCAATGGATTTTAGTTTCTCACAAAACTGTGATGGGCTGGTAAATTACGCGGGAATATTGCTGAACAGTGTTCAGCCACAAAAATGGTTATGGCAGTTTGGTGACAATAGACAATCCGGCATTCGTAATCCTGCACATCAGTTTATTGCTAACGGTCATTATTATACGCTTTTATTGGCATTTTCCGATGCAGGCTGTCCTTCTGATAGTATCACAAAAACAATTACCATTGATAAACTGTATCCATTTGCAGGTAATGACACAACTATAGCCGCCGGTCAGCCATTACAATTAGAAGCAATTGGAGGAGTCAGTTATAAATGGACACCGGCAAATGATTTAAATGATGCGTTTATTAAAAATCCCATAGCAATATTAACCAAGAACCAAAATCTTATTGTTATTGTTCATAATGCAGAAGGATGTGAAGCAAGTGATACAATAAACATAAAAGTTTACAAGGACGCTGACTTATACATGCCCAACGCTTTTACTCCAAACAATGATGGTAATAATGATATATTCCGCATTACAGCACCAGGAATTGCCAGTATTAATTATTTTAATATCTATAACAGGTGGGGAAAAATGATCTATACTTCAACGGATATAAAAAAAGGCTGGGACGGTACTTTAAATGGCCGTCTCCAGGAAAACGGCACATACATCTGGATAATAAAAGCCATTGACTACAAAGGAATTGTAATCGAAAAAAAAGGAACTTTGCTTCTTATCAGGTAAAATTATCAAGCTTAATAATTTTACCGTTCATAACAGTTTGCGTTAACAGGCCCGCACATTTTTAATTCCAAAATAATAGATTTCCCTTCTAAATGCCCCTGCTTTCATAAGGATATTTAGCTTGCCATAAAAATTTATTATTGCTTTTGGCCATTTATCATTTTTAACTTACATTTAATTCCTTCAAAAACAAACAAAACTAACATGAGAAAACTACTAATGCTCTTAGTGGGGATAGTTGCGTTTATGCAATATGCCCGCTCCCAAAATGTTGACATCTCCGGCAAAGTTGCCGACGACAAAGGCAATCCCATTCCGGGTGTTTCTGTCCAGGAAAAAACATCCAAACGCGGAACTACCACCGACATTAACGGGGTTTTCAAATTATCAGCAAAACCCGGTACTACCCTGGTTTTTTCGAGCGTAGGTTTTGACAACAAATCCGTTGTAGTTGACAAATCCGGTGCGGTAAGTGTTACCATGACCAGCAGCGACCTTGCACTGAGTGAGGTCGTTGTAACAGGCGTCGGCGCAGCGACCAGCAAGAAAAAGCTGGGTGTTGCAGTAGAAACAGTTAACCTGGCAAACCAGGTAAAAGTCACTTCCGGTGACGTTGGCCAGCAGCTGGTAGGACAGATTGCTGGTGCACAAATCTCCAGTACCAACGGTAACCCGGGTCAGCCGCTGAATATTGTACTGCGCGGGATCAATACCGTACAGGGCGGTACCTCGCCTATGATTCTTATAGATGGGTTGGAAGTTCGTGCAACTGATCTGAATTCAATTGACGTAAATATTATTGACAGGGTAGAGGTTGTGCAGGGTGCTGCCGCTGCTTCATTATATGGTGCACAGGGTGCTAATGGTGTAATTCAGTTATTCACTAAAAAAGCAAAGGCAGGAAAAATAAATATTGATATAGCAAGTAGTGCCACCACCAATAGTTTACTTAATACAGGTAATGTTCACAAAGCAGATAAGCATGCTTTTACTACTGGTGCAAGTGGTAATGTAATTCAGTCAAACGGTTCACCACTCAATTTTGACCCTGTATTAGGTGTATATGATGCCAATGTGCAGTATAGCGCATTGGGCCTTACAAGCTATGCTGAAACACCCTACAATGCTAACCTGAAATACTATGATCATTACAAAGAATTTTTTCAGAAGGGCTATGTTTTTAATAATGCCGTTACTGTTTCTGGTACAAAAGATAAAGTTGATTTTTTATTATCGGCTTCCAATAATAAACAAAACTCGAATTTTAAAGGTAACGGAGATTATGAACGTTCTAATCTCACAGCCAAACTGGGTATTGATTTGTTTAAAGGGCTGAAATTGACAAGTTTTACCCAGCTGGTGTACACAAAAAACACACTAAATGATCAAACGGGCCGCGGCATTCTTTTTTCATTGAACAACACGCGTCCTTTTGCCGATTATCAATACAAGGATCCTGATGGTAATTATGGCGTATATGTTGGAGATGCTGCCGGTGTAAATGGAGCGAATCCAAATTATGTAAACCAGTATACCAGTTCATTGATTAATACGGTAGACATCATTCAGAATTTAGATCTGAATTACAAATTGCCCCGCTTTCTTGAATTGGATGCCAAGTATGGTTTGAATGTAAAAAACAGGAATACTATCTACCGTTACGAAAACCAGGAATTTAATCAGAACGCAGTTTATAATCAATTTTATTATTTTAACAACTTTGATCCAACTAACTCAGGTGCAAATACAACAGGTGAAATTGATAATTATGAAGAAAGAACAACTTTTCAAAACTTCATTGGAACAGCAACTGTTCGTACTGATTTTGATAAAGATTTTCATATAAAAATTCCACTTAAAACAGTTACAACTGTGGCTTTTGATTATCGCAAAAATCTATTCAAAAGGTATCAGAGCTATGGCTATGATGCTCCTGAATTTACTCCATGGAATGCTTCGCAGGGTTCGGTATATAAAGTACTGGACGATTATATTGAACCTTTTATAACTTACGGCTTTCTGGCTAACCAGCGCTTTGAATGGGGTGATATTGCCGGCTTTTCTGTAGGCGTAAGAAGTGACCTTTCTTCAGCATTTGGCAGCGGTGCAGTGGCACAAACTTTTCCAAGAGGTGATGCGTACCTGAATGTATCGAAATTTAAATTCTGGGAGAATTCCAAAATTTCAAATGTATTCAGTGACTTTAAATTAAGAGCAGCTTATGGTGAAGCAGGTATACAGCCAAAACCTTTCCAACGTTTTCCCGTTTTAGAAACCCAATCCCTTGGTCCAAAAAGTGTTTTACGTTTTAATGTTACCAGCCCCAATCCTAAACTTGAAGTGGAATTATCAAAAGAAGCAGAATTTGGATTTGATATGGGTTTCAAGTTATTAAAAGGTACCTGGTTACAAAATGCTAATTTATCGTTTACTTACTGGGATAGAAAGACAGACAATGCAATCTGGGATGTTGATGGACCTGCTTCTACTGGCATAGGATTTCAGTCGGATAATGCATTTGGTTTAGCTTCTCATGGTATACAGGCATCATTAAACCTGAACATGCTGAACTCTAAGAATTTTAGCTGGAACATGACGACTAATTTTTCTAAACAAACTTCTGAAATTACCAAAGTTAAAGGCGCAGATGTGGTAATTCTTACTTCTGCAGGAAGTACCGGTATTACATTGAAACCAGGTTACAAGATTGGACAATTATTCGGCTTTTTGGTGTTGAAAGATGTAAACCAGCTTGACCCAACTACAGGCCTGCCATTTATCGCCAAAGCCAACCAGGGCAATTATGAAGTGGCTAGTAATGGTTATGTGGTTAGCAAAGCTACCCATCAGCCAATTAGTTCTCCGGGCCAGTATGCATTTGGAGACCCGAATCCAGCATTCAATATGAGCTTTATAAATACATTTTCTTACAAAGGGTTTTTAACACTGGGTGTACAATTCGATTGGATAAATGGCAGTCATTTATACAACCAGACAAAAGAGTGGATGTACCGCGATGGTATTTCAGGCGATTATACAAATCAATTTGCTATCGGCGGTGTTTCGCATGCTTATACCGCTTTTTATCGTGGTATTTACCAGGCGGGTGCCAACAATGGTACAAAGGATTATTTTTATGAAGATGCTTCTTTTGGGCGCTTGCGCAATCTTTCACTGGGTATTGATTTTGCAAAATTGTTTAAAATTAAAACATTTCAGCGTTTGCAACTGGTACTTTCCGGACGTAACCTCGCTACGATTACCAAGTATACTGGTTACGATCCTGAAGTAAGTTCAGGCACAGCAAATTCAGCGTTTGACCGTGGTGTAGATCATAATTCCATTCCTAATACCAAAGCATACACTATTGGTCTTAACATCGGGTTTTAATCTTAACCTTAAACTTAAAAACATGAATCATAATAAAATATTTTTAATAGCCCTGATTACAGTACTGAGTATTACCTCCTGCAAAAAGCAGCTTGATATTTCTAATACAAATAAACCGACCCCGGAAAGTGCAGAAACGGAAAGTGGTGTGTTATTATTAGGGCAGGGTGCAATTTATAGAAATGGCTTTTATGACCTGAAATACTCAGATGGTGTTTATGGCCGGTTCTGGGCAGGCGCCACTGGCTTTCTTGCCTTGATGGGGGATGAAATAGGTGCAGAAGCAGCCAATGCATTTATGAACCAGATTGGTATGCCCAACAAAGTTACCTTAGACAATGGCACGGTTGTAACCAACCCGAGCGCTGTAAATACACAATATGCCTTATTGCGTACCATCAATTCCAACCAGCAATCTGGTAGTAACCCAACTTTTTACGAGTGGGCGTATATGTACAATATGATTACGGCTGCTAATACTGTTCTGGATATTGCCGGAAAAGTAAAATTCAGCGGTACAGATGCTGCTACTAAAAAAGCTACTGTTCAAGCATGGGCATATTGGTGGAAGGGATATGCCTATGCACATATTGGTACGCTGTATTATGCAGGCATTATTCAGAATGCTACAACAGCTACAGCAACCACCAATGGCAATTATGTTACCAAAGAAGCCATAATTACTGAATCGAATGCCAATTTTGACAAAGCTATTACTGCTTTGGGTGCGGCTACTGCATCTGGAACTTATACAGAGACTTTAGAAAAACTTATACCTGAGTTTTTATTTAAAGGAAAAGGCGGGGCATTATCAACTGCCATGTGGGTTCACAGTATCAACACAATGAAAGCACGTAATATACTGTTGAATACAACCAAAGCTGCCATGACGGCTGCACAGTGGGGCAGCGTTCTTACACTGGTAAATAACGGTGTTGCTGAAACCGACCTGATATTCACCGGCCGCACAGATATTAATGGTGATTTCCTGGGAACTACCATTGCTGAAAAAATTCAATCAACCGGTGCAGCAACAGGAACTTATAAATTGAGTGAGCGCTGGGTGCAGGAATTCCGTACCGGTGATAAACGCAAAGACAATAATGTAAAAGCATTAACCGCTACCGGTATATTTAATACAGATCGTGGTAATATATTCAATACCCGTTACACACTTGCCAGTGCTGGTACTGGTTTGGCAGGAGTTATTGTATGGTCCAATGCATCTTCAGGAGCTAATGAGATTACTTTGGCAGCCACCTACGAAGAAAATGAATTGATGAAAGCAGAAGCGCTGATTATGACCGGCCAGATTGATCTGGGTGTACAATCAATTGATAAAGTAAGAACCTACCAGGGTGCTGGTCTTCCCGCTGCTGGCGCAGGTTTAACACTTGCCGCTGCTTATGAGGAATTAAGAAGTGAACGGAGGATAGCGCTTGCATTCAGGGGTCTTTCTTTCTTTGATGCACGCCGTTGGGAAATTATAGCTCCGGATAAATCACGCACCGGTGCTGTTGTAATTTCAGCTGCTGGTGTGGTAAGTACAAATGCCACCATTAATTATGGATATCTTGATTACTGGGATGTTCCGGACAATGAACTGGCCTACAATCCTGCTTTAACAGGATCGGCCCCTATTAAAAATCCTAAATAATAATTAGTTTCTAAAATATCATGTAAAGTATAAGGGCCCTTTTTACGGGCCCTTATGCTTTTAAAAACGGTTAAGTTAACTTTAAGTAATAAATTATACACAATGCGCCAGCAATTAATACAGGTTCTTATTTTATTGCTTTGTGCAGCAGATCTTGCAGCGCAATCAAATGGTGTAGTAGTAGGTGGCAAATGGGCGGACCAGGTTTCTATCTCTGATGTAAATGGAAGGCCGTTTGAAAATAATTATGG
>JBDSOC010000298.1:0-17771 GCA_039915085.1 Chitinophagaceae bacterium | reverse complement strand
GCAAATTCATCCTGCTCTTCGCGGGTGATACCGCATTCCCGGGCACAAAGTTCACCGGCAAAGCCCATGGCCTTACCATCATATACATCCGTTAAACCATCTCTTACCAACCCGTCAACTAAGATAGTGTTGCCGTATTTATTACCCCAGCGCAGGTTTTCTGTATAAAAAGGGATATTGCTCATGCTTTCCATACCACCGGCTATTACAATATCAGCATCACCCAGTGCAATACTTTGTGCAGCCTGTGCAATGGCTTTCATGCCGCTGGCACAAACTTTATTGACAGTAGTGCAGTTGACTTCATTGGGCAAACCCGCAAATTTTGCTGCCTGTCTTGCCGGCGCCTGGCCCAGGTTTGCCTGTATTACACAACCCATTAAAACGTCCTGTACCTGCCCAGGTTTCAAACCTGATTTTGCCAGCGCTCCTTTTATAGCCGCAGCACCCAATTGTGTGGCAGACAAGGCTTTCAGTGATCCTCCAAAACTGCCAATGGGCGTTCTTACCGCAGCGATAATATATACTTCTTTCATATAGTTTTTCTTATTGAGGCGTAAAGATAACAATTGTTAGTTTAGTGTGCAATGTGACAAATTGCAAAATAATTGTTGTAAAAAATAGACTTTTGTGGGCTTACCATAAAGGATTTTCTTTATGGCAAATCATAATTATACAATATGGCATATGATATAAAACTTGCTGATAAAATAAGACTATATCTTGCTGATTTACCCGGCTTAAAGGTTGAAGAAAAGAAAATGTTTCGCGGACTTACTTTTATGGTGAACGGAAAAATGTGTGTAAGCGTTAGCGGAGATAACCTGATGTGTCGCTTTGATCCCATTTTACAAGACCAACTATCAGGCAAAATTGGTTTTCAGACAATGATAATGAGAGGAAAAGAATATAAGGGCTATTGCTATGTAAGTCCTGGTGGAATTAAAACAAAAAGGAACCTGGAGTTTTGGCTGAGGCTATGCCTTGACTTTAACAAAAAAGCAAAGTCGTCAAAAAAATAAAGAGGGAATTCTGCCCGCCACTTAAATGCCATTCTTTTACTGTAGTAACACAAATATGTTTTATAATATATGTGGATACAGAAAATTGTAATTCACAGGTCATAGTAAATACTCTTCCCGGCAGACACCAGGATTTGCGTATAAAAATGAATAATTTTTTAAACCCGCCTCCAAATATCTTGTAGCTACGTCAATCCGGAATAACAAAGCATTGTCTTTTTGATTTCCCTAAAAACTACCTCATTGTGGTATTGTAACAGGTCTTTTATGTATTACCTTTATCGTCCAATTAGAGTTTATTCAACCGGTTGCCGGTAATAAAACCGGCAAAATTATCTTCAGCGGTTTCAACGGTATAACGACTGGCCTTATTAGTACACTTTTTCTAATCTTATTTTTTCATTAAAGCTGTACCCTTATTATTATGCAATCAACTTCTTTTCTACGCTAACCCATTATTGAGTACTTCGCACCATTTTGAAAATATACTTGCTATGCCGCGCTAACTGGGCCTATATAGTTTATTGGCAATTATTAAAATACTGGAAATATTAAAGTCAGTCCATTCATTATAAGCTCCCGGATCAACTCCATAGCATTAATTATTTGATACCGCTCTAATGAGTATCAAAGCGGGTAATCTGCGCCCTCTTGTTAGTGACAACAATAAAATTCTAATGGTAAGGCTTCTTAATGGCTGTCGGATTATGCAAAAAAGCGACACTAAAAAAAAGAGTATGCTCAGAGTTGCCGAAAACTGTCTAGAGTAGGCTTTCTTATTAAACCACATTTGTATGGCAAAACAAGATTTTCAAGCGGTAAAAGATGCAATTTCCGCAGAAGGGCAGAGCTGGCATGCATCTCCAAGCTTTCTGGCAAATCTGCCGGAAGAAGAAGGACATAAATACCTGGGTTATACACCCGGGGGCGATGAAGCTTCCCTGGAAGCAAGAGAACGAAAGGCAATAGAACATTATGGCGCGTATCTTTCTACAAGTCCTGCTGTGGGTGCTTTTGCGGCACCGGCTTCCGTTGACTGGCGCAATCACAGCGGGCAGAACTTTATAACATCCATTAAAAACCAGGGCGCCTGCGGCTCCTGCGTAGCCTTTGGCGCAGTAGCAGCTGTGGAAAGTAAAATCAAAATTCTCCGTGGTGCTTCGTATGCTGTAGACCTTTCCGAAGCGCAGCTTTATTATTGCATTGCACGGTCTCAGGGAAGAACCTGCGATGGCAATTCAGGTGGCTGGTGGCCCGAACCATCTGAAATTGGTTTCCGCGATATTGGCGTGACCGATGAAGCCTGCTATCCTTATACAGCGGGTGATCAAAATTGCACCGCCCGTTGTGCAGACTGGCAAAGCCGCGTAGTAAAAACAACCGGCTATACAAAAATAGGTGGTGTACAGGCTACCCGCGACTGGGTTTCTACTAACGGTCCCGTACAGGCTTGTTTTACAGTGTACAACGATTTTTATTATTACTATTCAAGTGGTGTATACAGAAAAACAGCCAATGCCACTGTAGTTGGAGGTCACTGCGTTTGTATTATTGGATATGATGATAACCTGCAATGCTGGATTTGCAAAAATCAATGGGGAAGCGGCTGGGGTGAATCTGGTTTCTTCCGGATTGGTTATGGCCAATGCGGTATTGATGCAGAAAGTTATGGTATCAACGGCATACTGGATACCCGCTGGATCCGCAGCCAGAAAGTGATTGGCATGTGGACAATTGCAGAAGAAAGAAATGCATGGGCTTACCTCAGTGTTGATGGATGGAAAAAAATAAATAATAACAATGACGATGGGTTTATTAATTCTGTTCGCCAGCTATCCGCTGCCAAAGCCACTAATGCCAATGTGGACGTACATGTTGACAATGGAATGATTGACACCATTTATGTTTTTTAAACTACCTATTTATCTTAAACGATTTTTAAAATGAGCAAGAAAATGAATAACCCGGAAAAAACACCACCGGCATCAGTAAATGCTGTTTTCGCCAGTGAAAATAATGGACCCGCTATTGAAGTACCGGTTCAGAGCTCCCAATCATTATCAGTTTCTTTCAATGCGCCTACGCTAAATCCTCCTGAAAAATCTGAGGGAGTGACGGCTTTTGGTGCTGCGGTATGGAGCACTGATAAAAGAGTGAACGGGTTATATACCACTTTTAACCCACGCAATTCATGGATGAGCATTGCAGGAGTTGGCTGGAAAAAGCTGGCTACCGGAAGTGATTCCATGTGCGAAGCCATGACTGATTTGGCCGCCCATGCCCGGGAAAAAAATTGCCGCATTGATTATGCAGAAGAAAACGGGCTGGTAACACAAATTTATGTCTGGTAAAACCAAACAATACCGGGAATTTAGGCACCAACCCTGTTTCCCGGTATTTTCCTTTTACTTTTTAAATCTACAATTATGCATAAGCAGGTGGGGCCGGAAAGCAATAACACAACGCTTACCGCACATCCCGGCGATACTATTGGAATACAATTAAATGAAACACTTACGGCGGGTTATGAGTGGGCAGTGGATAGTATTGCCGAAGACTGTTGCCAGTTACAATCTTCTGATTATATCGTAAACCAGGATGCAGCCATTGGCGGTAGTGGTCTGCGTAAAATGGTTTTTTTGGTTACAAAAAAAGGCGACGGAAATATTAAACTAAAAAATTATCAGCGCTGGAGCGGTGATATTGATAAAACATTCATCATTGGTATTCATGCTGAGTAGTGGCAATTTCAGAATTGTTAAAAATGGTCACGTCACTTAAATTATAATGCTATTAGTAAAAACACGCAGTGTACTATAGTAAGACAGCCATTATATTCCTTATTTATTTTATTTCTCATAACATTCCCTCCTGTATATTTTCAATCTTTAATACATCACGCTATTCTTCAGTTGTTACCTCCCCGGTGGCATGTTTTTTGCCAGACTATTCATTCCCTGCCGTTCTATATCAACATTCCACCAAAACAAAATTGCTTTTATGAAAACTAAGTTTGTTTGCCTGCTTTGTATGGGAATTTTTACTTTCTTGTTTTTACCTGCGCATCCACCTGTTACTTTTTCCAAACATATAAAGATTGACCAGTTTGGTTATTTCCCCGGCAGTAAAAAAATAGCTGTTATTGTTGATCCGCAAACAGGGTACAATGCTGCGGAATCATTTTCGCCCGGCACAGGCACCAATCAATACCAGGTAAGAAACTGGATGACCGATGCGGTAGTTTTTAGCGGTACACTAACCCTGTGGAATGGAGGGAACACACAGACACAAAGCGGCGACAAAGGATGGTGGTTTGATTTCAGTTCTGTAACCACACCCGGTTCTTATTATATTTATGATCTAACTAATAATACAGCTTCTTACCGTTTTGAGGTTAATAATAATGTTTATAATGATGTATTAAAGCAGGCGGTACGCATGTATTTTTATCAGCGGGTCAACTTTGCCAAACAGCCTCCCTACACAGATGCAAAATGGGCAGACGCTGCAGCATTTGGCGGCACTAACCAGGATTATGCGGCACGTTCCCGGTATGATAAAACAAATGCAGCAACTGCCAGGGATTTGCATGGCGGATGGTTTGATGCAGGCGATTGTAATAAATATACAACGTTTACGATAACCCCCATCTGTAACCTGCTGGAAACATACCGCATGCATCCCACCTATTTTACAGATGATTATAATATTCCGGAATCAGGCAATAGTATTCCTGATATACTCGATGAAGTGAAATATGAGCTTGACTGGCTCACGCGTATGCAGGATGGAACCGGCACCAATGGTTTGTTTTTAAAAGTCGGTGCAGATAATTACAATGGTGCTTCCCCACCAAGTGCAGATCAGAATCCAAGATATTATGTTCCGGAGTGTACATCTGCCACCTTAACCGGCGCAGCTGATTTTGCATTGGCAGCTCTTGTTTACAAATCGCTGGGCAATGCTGCTATGACTACTTATGGCAATAACCTGCTTGCAAGGTCTGTCAATGCATGGAACAGGGCGATTGTAACAACCAATAACTTCACCGCTTTTGAACCAGCCTGCGATGATCAGAATATTGTTTCCGGTGATGCGGATGCCGATGAGGTGTCTCAAAGAGAATTAATAGTTATTGCAGCATCTTATTTATATGAGGCTACCGGCAATACAATATACAGGGATGCTTTTGATGCGCAATACATAAATGCAAGACCCATTTCATTCTGGTGGTGGGGCCCTTATTACCAGGCGGTACAAAGAGCATTGTTGCGCTATACACAAATGCCAGGCGCCACAGCGTCAGTAAAAAACAATATACTAACTATAAAAGCAGGACAGAATGGTGTAATGAGCATCAACGATTACAATAATCAAACTGATCTCTACCGCGCTTTTATGCCGGATGCACAATACACATGGGGCAGCAATGAAACGCACGCCAGTGCCGGCCTGGATAATTATGATTTTGCAACGTTTGATGTTAATACTGCAAATGCAGCGTTATACAATGAAGTGGGTGAATCTTACCTGCATTGGTTTCACGGTGTAAACCCAATGGGTAAAGTTATGCTTACCAATATGTATGCGTTTGGTGCAGACAGCAGTGTTAATGAATTTTATCATAGCTGGTTTGGAGATGGAACACCCTGGGACAATGTATTCACTTCTTTGTATGGCCCGCCGCCGGGCTATCTTCCGGGTGGCCCTAATAAGAATTTTTCTATACAGTCGATTTCCCCTCCCGGTATGCAGCCCCCGCAAAAAAGTTTCAGGGAATGGAACACAGGCTGGAATGGAACTTCCAATGAAAATTCATGGGAGATTACAGAAGCAGGGATCTACACACAGTCGGCCTACATAAGTTTATTGGTAAGAACCATGGCAACCGCCACACAAACCGCACTGCCATTGCATGGAATAGCGCTTACTGGTCAACGAAACAGTACAGGCGTTTATTTAAAATGGCAGGCAGATGACGTTAGTGATGTCCAGAATTTTGAGGTACAGCGATCAACGGACAGGACACATTTTACTGCAATTAATAGTACAACAGCATTGAACAATACAAACACTTATAGTTTAACAGACAATGCACCAGAAGCACAGCGCGGCACCATTTATTACCGTGTTAAAGCTACAGTTTTGCAGGGAGCAGTTCGATACTCGCCTGTTCTTACAATAAACGATAAAAATGATCAGGAACGTTTAACTGTTTATCCCAACCCCGCAAAAGATGAATTTACAATCAGTGGTTATACAACTGCAAGTCAACTGGTGGAACTAAAGCTGATGGATGTATCGGGGAAATTATTGTTGCAGGAAAAATGGCAGCAGGCAAGCGGCAATTATTCCAGGAATGTATCAATCAATAATTTACCTGCTGGAATATACTGGCTGCAAATTGATGCTGTGGCAAAAAGTAAAAGGATAAAACTGGTAAAGTTGTGACAGGATTTAACTTTTTTTGCAACTGGCATGACAAACAGCGCATAGACAACTGCTGTTAAACATGGGATCCCTGCAAATTAAAATAGGTGCAGACATTATACACAGCCAGTTCTTTCCGGCAATAAATGCTGGATAATTAAAAATTTACTACGGCCGGAGCGTACAAATTTTTCAACAGTTTTTAATAACCGGCGGTTGCGTGGGCTGGGTTGGTGGCTGAGGCTCTATTTCTGGCTTTGGATTTGGCATTTGTTTCGTTTAATGTAATGTACGATAAATACTGTGTAAAAAATAGCTGACAACATTTAAAACGACTATCAATCATTTCCTGCTATTGCCTGGATGGCGTATCAAGAACACCTTTGGACCCGGTAAAATCAGCTGGTATAGTAAAATCCGTATCGGGTAATGTTTCTTTTTTAATCTCTGTTACCTGCATCACCATATTCACCTGCGCAGTAACCATTTCCATTCTCAGTGGCATCCCGGAAATACCTTCATAATAAAAAGACTGGCCGTTATTACCCATTTTTTGTCTTGCCATCGTTTTCATATCCAGACCTTTGATCTCATTGGTCGTCCAGAAAACCTGGTTCATAGTACTACCGTGCTCCGTAGTGATTTCAACAATGTACTTTGTGCAGGTATAATCCAGCACCTTCATCGTCTCTCCTGTTTTTGTTACTTTATGCTGTATACTGTCACCTTTATGATCAGTGTTGCTGTTTGATGGCAGCAAGGAATATGTTTTGGCATTGCGGTTAATCATATAGACCTGCTTTTTATCCGTCAGGTACAACATTTCAATAGCCATCATACCCCCTTCCATTTTAGTTATGGAGTTGATACCATTCGTTTTTACAATAAAATTTGTCGGCATAAGAGAACCGCCATTTCCACCCTGCATCATTTTCATTGCTGCGTCCATCCGTTCCTTCATTTGCGGGTTAGCCTCCATCATTTTTTTCATTTCGGGGCTATTCATTTGCTCCTGCATCTTTTTCATTTTCTCCTGGGTGGCGGGATCGTTCATTTGCTTCTTTTGTTTTTCCATTTCTGCTTTCTTGGCCGGATCTGTTATATCATATTTTACAGACCAGGTAATAGTGCCCTGAAAAACCTGCGCCCGGCCAATTAAAGTAATCAGCAAAAATAAGAAGAGCCCTGTCTTTTTCATATTGAAGAGGTTTTGTATAATAAATGTAGTAAAGTTCAGACACCTGAAAAATAATTTACCGCAGACTATAAAAAAAGTCTTTCAGAACACTGTAAAAATGCATTATGCAACGCCGGTTGATTATTTTGTTTAATGAAATTTATTAACCCTGCGTTACCAATACATCGGCCTGCGGCAGAAATCAATAATTATATAAACTGGTTCCCGGATAATCATTAGAAAAGCTTATAATCGTTTTAAAAGGATAAAATAGTACCAGCTAAAGAAAAAACATACTGAAAATCACTGCACAGTGTTGTAGCTTATCCTTAAATTACAGCATTATTTATTCCCTCTTAATTTATCAGTTATGCCAAACAATCAATCCCGTCGCGATTTCTTGCAAAAAATGAGTGGTGGCCTCGGTGTTACCATTGCTTCTTTAGCAGTTTCCGATGCTTTTTCAATGCCTTCAGCTGCTATTCCTAAAGACACAAAAAAACTGGGCGTAGCACTGGTTGGACTTGGCAGCTATGCAAAAAATCAGCTGGCAGTTGCTTTGGAAAAAACAGCCAATTGTTACCTGGCAGGTATTGTAACAGGTACGCCCGCCAAAGCTGATGAATGGCAAAAAAAATACAACCTTGATAAAAAGAATATTTACAATTACCAGAATTTTGATGAAATAGCAAAGAATAAAGACATTGACATTATATATGTGGTACTGCCCAACTCCATGCACAAAGAGTTTGTAGTAAGGGCGGCAAAAGCAGGCAAACATGTAATGTGCGAAAAGCCAATGTCTACTTCAGTAAAAGATGCTGAGGATATGATAAAAGCATGCAAGGATGCAAACGTGCAGCTGGGTATAGGTTACCGGATGCATTTTGAACCTTTTACAAAAGAAGTAGTACGCCAGTGCCGTGAAAAAGTAGTGGGCGATGTAAAGTTTGTACAAACAAATTTTGGTTTTAATATTGGTGATCCAACACAATGGCGGCTTAAAAAGGCAATGGCGGGTGGCGGCCCGTTGATGGATGTAGGTATTTATTGCGTACAGGCTTCGCGCTATGTAACAGGTGAAGAACCGCTTTCTGTAACCGCCCAGTATGGTCCCATAACTGATCCTGCTGTTTTTAAAGATGTGGAGCAATCAATTTCATGGCAACTCGAATTTCCCGGTCATGCTACAGTAAATGGTTTTAGTTCTTACCGATCCAATATTGAACAGCTATATGTTTCAGCAACCAAAGGCTGGATACAATTAAGTCCTGCGTACAGTTATGGCCCGATAAAAGGAAGCACCAACGCAGGTCCTTTAAACTTGCCTGTCGTACATCACCAGACAGTAATGATGGAGGAGATTTGTAAAGCGTTTCTTGAAAGTGGAAAATTTCCGGAACATATTACCGGTGCGGAGGGCTTGCGTGATATAAAAATCTTAATGAGTATTTACGAAGCGGCTGCTACAGGAAAGAAAATTAGTTTGGTATAAGAAGCAAGTTTGTCCTGCAGAAAACGAGGCATTTCTATGGCCAGGCAAAAATCGATTTGACTTAGCTGGAATGGAAGGATATGCTAAGTAATACCAAAGATTTACTACTGTCCCGCGTTAATCACCAGAAATTCAGGTGGATCAGCAAATTGCATAATCATTTCCCTGTACTTTTCTTTCAGGCTGCGTTTAAAGCTGCCCACGTAACCTGGTTTTGGAATCCGTTCCTGGTCAAGCGGAATCGCTTCAATCAGGTCGTTACCGAGGTACATCATCAGTTTCATAAGATATTGGATATTGCGGTTTTCATACTGGATATTAATGTAAAACAAGTTCATTTTTTGGTTTGCTGCAATACCAACAAGTACGCTTTTTAAAAGTACATTTACGATTCAGAAAACCACCGTGCTTTTGCAGCTATTCCCGATAAAGCAAACCTGTATCTTTAACCAACTATTGCAGTATCATTAACCTGATTAATTATGAACCTGATTATTTTACGGTCAAAGCATATCCTTGCCTTTCTGATTATTCTTATTTTTTGCCTTCATCTCCGGTCATTTGCCCAGCCTGCTACTGCATTTATTTACGGTGATGCATTGCCCGATGCGCCCGCTTTAACAGCCAGGGGCGAGTACTCCGTAGGCGTGCGCACGGTTGAATGGATAAACAATGATCAGGTGAATATTTTGAAAGCGAAAGATGGTATTGCGCCACTTTATAACCGTCCGTTAAAAGTAGAAATCTGGTACCCTGCTATCATTCCAAACGGCAAAAAGGAACTGGTTATGTATACCGATGTATTAGGCGTTGCCGGAGACAGTTCACGTCCCATACGGCCCTTTAATTTCGCCGGACGCAGCCTTCGTGATGCAGCACCGCAATTAACAGGTCGTGCTTTCCCGCTTATAATTGTATCACATGGATTTTTAGGGTCGAGGCTATTACTCACCTACCTGACAGAGAACCTTGCTTCAAAAGGTTATGTGGTAGTAGCCATTGATCACACAGAATCTACACATGCAGACGGCGCAGGGTTTGCAAGTACGTTGCTTAACCGTGCCGCAGATATTTTGTTTGTTTTAAACCAGGTGGCCACATTGAGTAAAACGGGCACCAATAATTTTCTTGCTGGTCTTGCAGATGCAAACAACACCGGTCTGATTGGTTATTCAATGGGTGGCTATGGTGTATTGAATGTGGCAGGAGCAGGTTACAGCAATAAGCTTTCAACTTTTTTTGGTGCGCTTACCGGGGGCAGCAAAGCAATTGAAACCAGGCTCAGTGGTAATCCGGCATACATAGCATCAGTTGATAAACGAATAAAAGCGGTAGTAGCTTTTGCCCCATGGGGTATGGAACGCGGCGTATGGGACAGCGCCGGACTAACAGGTTTACGAATACCCAGTTTTTTTGTAGCTGGCAGCCAGGATGATGTATCTGGTTATGAAAAAGGCACCAAAGCAATTTATAAGGCCGCTATAAATGCAGATCGCTACTTGCTTACTTATGATAATGCACGGCATAATACAGCGCCTAATCCTCCCCCACCGGAATCCATGAAACAAGGAATGAAAATGGATGATTATTACCATTATGCAGAGCCTGCCTGGAATGAAAGGAAGATTAATAATATCAATCAGCATTTTGTAACTGCTTTCCTGGGTATTTATTTAAAACAAAAAGATTTTAGTAAATACCTTGACCTGAAAGAAAATGCCAGTCAAAATACCTGGACGGGGTTTAAACCGCGTACAGCAACCGGGCTTGAACTGGTACATCTGGATGCGGTAAAAAAATAACAATCGTACCAAACTGGCACCCGTGTTCAGTTTAAGCACTACGGCAGTTATCTTATTCTCATTAACATTCCTGTTAAATATAATTACACATATTTGCTCCAAAAAAAGTTGCGGGCCAGCAACGTTTATTTTATAATCAATACCAGATAATGTAATTATATGTCAGACTTAGATGAAGCCATTCAGGAATCAGTAGAACAGGCAGGTAAAAGCAAAATCAATTCAATGGTAGCAATTTTTGTAGCCATTACCGCTACTTTTATGGCCCTTTGCAATGTTAAAGATGGCAATATTGTACAGGCCATGTCGCAGGCACAGGCACATTCCATTGATGCATGGTCTTATTTCCAGGCAAAAAGCACAAAAGAATCCATTGCAGAAAATACACTTGAGATATTGAGATTACAAAACACCGCTGGCAACAATGACGTTATAAAAAAATATGAAGATCAGATCAGCCGTTATGAAAAAGAAAAGGCAGATATAAAAAAACAGGCAGAAACCTTTCAGAAAGAATATGATGATATTAATCTTTTTGATGACCAGTTTGATATGACGGATGCATTGCTCACAATATCTATTGCCATGTTTGGAATTACTTCTCTTACACAAAAAAAATGGTTACTGTATTTTGCAGGTGCTGTCAGTTTAACTGGTATCATCCTGGGGTTGACCGCGTTTTTAAAAATAAGCCTGCATTCGGATTTTATGTCAAAAATATTAGGCTAAAAAACTTAATATTAACTACAGTATTACTGAGCAATTGTAGTATAATTTCTACATTATTTAATTATTGAATTTTTTTAATTTTATTTATTGCGAATGCATTTGCTAAAAATTGCCATGGCATTATATTTGACTCTAGGGCGGCTATGAAGAAATCACTGATTATCTCAATCATTACCGCTGCATTTTGCACAGCCAGCGTAAAAACTTTAAATGCCCAGTCTAAAACAAGAGGCAATAGCGGTCCCATTGCACCAGTAAGAATTGGGAGCGTGACACTTAATCTTGGTGTGGGTATCGGCAGTGAATACAAAGGCGATTATTATAATTCGCCTTTTGGTATAAAAGGCGCAGTAGAATGGGGATTATGGCATGGAGGGCCCGGCACAATAACATTGGGTATCGAAACAGGGGCTTCTTTCTCCAACGGGGGCTATTATGACGATTACCGCAGCCGCACAGCAATAGTAGCAATGAGGTCCGCATGGCATTATGGATGGAAAGTGCGTGGCCTGGATACTTACGGCGGATTTTCTGCAGGTATGGGTTTTCATCATTATGGTTATCATCACAATGATGATTTTAATGAAAACACAGTTATCCCTGTTTTTGGCGGTTTTGTGGGTGCCTCTTATTTTGTTGCACCACGTTTTGGCTTCAATGCGGAAGCAGGTTACGATATTACCAATTTCCAGGCAGGTGTTATTTTTAAATTGAAATAACAAAAGTTTCTCAGGAAACCGATAAATTAATTAATTTCTTAAAAAATGAAAGCAGGATGTACCCGGCGTGGTATGCCCTGCTTTTTTCCGTAATATTGACTTATAAGAGCCGCCTGACTATTTTTTTACCTGCAATCATTCATTTCAGGGCAGTGTAGAGCATTTTACAAAAGCTACCAGCAAAATTTATATCTTTAAAATAAGATTGTATTGGTTGACGGTTTGTGAATGGACATTAAATTGTTTAACATACGTTTTTTAATTTAGACATGAATTTGAAATGATTTCCTGCACATGAAAAAAATATTTTTTAATTTTACTGCTTTGGGGTTGTTGTTCGTCTGCGTTGCTTTTTTCGGGAGATGCCATAAAGAGTACAGTAATGAAGGTGGCCCCAAAAAATATACATCAGTATACACATTGGCAGGTGCGGGCGGAAAATGTACAGGCAGTACCCTTGCAGGCAAATATTATATGGGAAAAGCATTATCCGCTGCAAATACCATACAAATACAGGCAGATGTTACGATAGCCGGATCCTATAGCATTTCTACCAATACGGCCAATGGTTTTCGTTTCTCTGCTACAGGTAATTTTATTAATACAGGGTTACAAAATGTTTTGCTTACTGCCGTGGGCACACCGGCAGCAACCGGTGATTTTGTCTTTAGCGCCGCTCCCGCTCCAGAATGTACATTTTCAGTAACGATAAGTAAAGAGCCGGTAATTATGGCCAGTTTTGCCGTGGATTGTCAAAGTGCTGAAGTAAACGGCAGGTTACTCACCGGCAACAAACTTACCAGTGTAGATAACATTAGTATTAATATAAATGTAACTGCGGCCGGTGCTTATAGCATAACAACAGATACGCTTGATGGAATATATTTTTCAGCTTCCGGCACATTCAGCAGCACAGGAAAAAAATCCGTTACACTAAATGGATTTGGCGCACCAGACTTAGCCAGGAATCTTGTTTTTTCATTAAAGGATCTCAGTTCAGTCTGCACGGTAAAAGTTACAGTAACCGATCCGGATCCACTGGCCGTTTATGTTCTTGAATCGGGTTTTGGCAATCCAAATCCATGTATCTATACCGTCTCAGGGGGGTATACAGTAAACACCCCGCTTACTTCATCCAATACTGTAAGAATAAATGTGTATGTCACAGCAAAAGGCAATTTCACTATTTCTACAGCCACCGTTAGTGGCATCATATTTTCGTACAGTGGTGAGTTTACTACTACAGGAGCCCAGCAAGTAACACTTACAGGAAGTGGTACACCAGATACAAAAGGCGTACTTCCATTTATCCCGGAAATTGTAGGGCCACATCCGCTGGGAGGTCAGAACTGTGCATTTTATGTGCCAGTTCAATAAACGGCATTTAGCGAATCATTGCCTTCAATTAATCATTCTTGTACAATGCTGTTAATAATCCGTGAAGCTATTTGCGTATAATTGTGCATACAAAATGCAAAGGCCCGTAGAAACGGGCCTTATATACTAAGTGAAATACGAAAAACGAACAAAATTTTTCCTTGCTATTACCGGCTCTTAATTTTTTATGAGTTTTGAATGATGAATAAGCGCACCGCGGTTGTTTTTTACCGTTAGTACATACAATCCGTTACCGGCAGCAACAGGTAAATCAACTGATGCGCTGTTATAACCGGCGTATACTGCCAATTGCTGTTGTTTAATTTTACTGCCATTCACTGCAAATACTTCAACAATGTAAGTATCGTTTGCAGGAGCGTTTATCTGCATAGTAACTGAACTGTTTATCATTGTATTATTAGTAATACCGCCAGTATTAAATCCGCCAGCATTTACTTTCAGCACTTTTGAATAAACTGGCTGCCCGGTTCTCTCTATTTGCTTAAGACGGTAATAAACAACAGAAGCATTTTTTTCAGCATCGGTAATAAAATAATTATTGGTAACAGCAGCACCCGGCATCACAGTGTGTATATCGGCCCAGTTAGAACCATTACTGCTTTTTTGAACGATATAATATTTCAGATCATTCTCATTGGTAGCTGACCAGTTAAGCGCAACAGATTCATTTTTAACCTGTGCAGCAAAAGATATCAGTTTAACAGGCAGCAATAAAGTATAATTATCAAAGAATGATTTAAAATAGATACAAGTCTGTCTCACCATATCACTGCCGTAAGTAGAGATAGCGCCGTTACGGTATTGCAACGTTGAGATATTCTTAAAGTTCATCTGGAACATCGCTTCACGGTGTGCAGTATCTATCAGCGGAATATTATCTACCAGTGAAATAGCTTTACTGCGTATACCATCAAAAGAAAAATTAAGTATAGTATAAGGGTCAAGTGCGTAACTACCAGGTGTGGCCGCTTCAATGAATTCCTGCAAATTAGTACCGTTACCGTCCACATCTACACCGGTTATAGCAAAACAAGCTATAATAGTATCCGTTGAAGTACCTGCCACTTTAAAGGTAATTTCCCAATCGAGATACGAAGTAGCATTGGCCGCTGCTACTACGTAAGGCTGAAAAGCATCATAATAACCAGCCCCGGTGCTATCATCAATATTATATAATACTGCACCACCAACCAGGTCCGTAACTTTTATGTTAGCATCTACACCTGGCATTACTTCAGAAAAAAGGTATACAGCACCTACCTGGTTATCAGTTCCTTCTATTAAAACAGGACTGTGAAAAGTCATGTATGGGGCTACACATTGTGCCGTAGAAAAATAATTGATTGTTGTTATGAACAGTATTGATAACAGGTAAATCTTTACAGTGTAAAGAAAAGATTGTTTTTTTGTTTGCCTTATCGCAGCAACTTGCGCTTGCGCATTGGCGGAATAGACTGTCATGAGGGTACGTTTGCGTTTTCCGATTACTGAGTATGTTCTTTCTTCAGGATATTGAACAATCAGGTGTCAAAAAAATCACTTAAGTAGCAACACTGATTCCGTATGCAAGTTTGCACTTATATTTAATAGGTGCAAGTAATTACTGAAGTATTCATCGTAGATAATCATTCGTTTATCGAAAATATACTAAGGTGAGATGCTTCTGAAAATACGCAATATCTTAAAAACACGTTCATTATCAGTTCATTTACAATCTCTTGACGAGATTTCCGCCAATTTGTTTATTTGCACAATTCGATTTGCTTCATCTGGTTACTTCTCTAGGTGGTTCACCTTATTTACAAGTTTTCAGGTAAAGGGTTACGCAATTTTAAAACATCAAAAAAATGTAAATTTGGACATGGTCAATATAAATACGCTCCGGCAGCTTGCCCTGTCTTTTCCCGGGACAGAAGAGAAACCTCACTTTGAAAAACCTTCTTTCAGGGTTGCTAAAAAAATATTTGCCACGCTGGATATTAAAAATCACCTCGCCTGCATTAAATTATCAGCCATTGACCAGGATGTTTTTGCGGCCTTCGATAAAACAATTATTTACCCGGTACCCAACAAATGGGGCAAACAGGGATGGACATTTGTAAATTTAAAAAAAGTGCAGAAAGGCATGTTTGCTGATGCATTAACAACAGCTTATGTGAATGTAGCACCCAAAAAAATGAGCGTGTTAATAAAGACAGGCGCAAAGGATAAATAATTTAATATACAAGCTCACCCAATGCGTCAACCACAAAGCCTTTACATATTATAACAATAAGCAACCTTTAAAGATTAATACAACATACTGATTTGAATACCCCAAAGAATAGAAAATGGATATAATATTGTATGAAGACAAAACATTTGAGGGAAAAGATTTTACAGAAAAGAAATTGCCCAAACGTGAGTTTACCGATTGCATTTTTATCAATTGCAATTTCTCAAAAGCCGATCTCAGTAATGATGATTTTATGGATTCCCATTTTAAAGGATGCAATTTTTCTTTGGCCTTAGTAGAAAACACAGGAATAAAAAACACCCGGTTTTCTGATTGCAAACTTATTGGTGTTGATTTCAGCCGCTGCAATAATTTTAATTTTTCAGCAGTATTTGAGAATTGCCCGCTTGACTATTCCTCTTTCTTCCAAAAAAAAATGAAAAAAACTTTGTTTACTGACTGTTCATTAAAAGAAACAGACTTTACAGAAACCGATCTATCCATGTCCATTTTTAAAAACTGTGATCTGCTGAATGCCTCTTTTGTGCATAGCATTTTAGAAAAAACAGATTTCCGCACAGCAAGAAATTATGCATTGGATCCAGAACTGAATAAAATCAAAAAAGCAAAGTTTTCTTTTCCGGGAATTGCCGGCCTGCTGATTAAATATGATATTGATATTGAGTAAGAAAAATTATTATCTTTAATCCCCGTCCCGTCTCTCCCTATATTTTCTTTATCTAAACGATTTATTATTTATGCCAAAGTCTACCTTCAATCGTCGTCATTTTATAAAAGGAACTTCAGCAGCACTGGCTTTTGCTGCTCTTCGCGCCAATGGTATGGACTTTGTACGTCCGCCTGCCACGCGCCGCGTTGCGTTAATTGGCACCGGCTGGTATGGTAAAAGTGATTTATTCCGCCTTATACAGGTGGCACCAATAGAAGTAGTAGCGCTTTGTGATGCAGACAAGCATCAACTGGATAAAGCAGCAGATATGGTGGGTCAGCGCATACCAGGCCAAAAACGGCCGCAATTGTATGGCGATTACCGTAATCTCTTAAACGAACAAAAGCCGGATATTGTTTTGATTGGCACCCCCGATCACTGGCATGCATTGCAAACCATTGATGCATTAAAGGCTGGAGCGCATGTATACGTGCAGAAACCCATCAGTACAGATGTGCTGGAAGGGGCAGCGATGCTGGCTGCCGCAAGACAATACAATAAAGTAGTACAGGTAGGTACACAACGCAGAAGTACACCCCATTTAATAGAAGCGAAGAAAAATATCGTTGATGCAGGACTGTTAGGTAAGGTTTCACATGTTGAACTTTGCTGCTATTACCATATGCGGAACAACAGCAATCCACCATTACAACCCGTTCCTGACTTCCTGAATTACGAAATGTGGACAGGTCCCGCACCGCTTCGCCCTTATGATGGGCTACCGCACAGGGGCTGGTGGCGGGCTTTTATGGAATATGGCAACGGCATCATGGGTGATATGTGCATTCATATGTTTGATGCCGTAAGATGGATGTTGAATCTTGGCTGGCCCAAACGCATCAGTTCTACTGGTGGCATTTACCTGCCCAATGCGGGCAAAAGTAATATATCAGATACACAAAGTGCCCTCTTTGAATATGATGGCCTTAATTGCATCTGGCAGCACCGTACATGGGGTACGCCCGCAGATCCTGCCTATCCCTGGGCGTTTAAAATATATGGTGAAAAAGGTACACTCAGTGCCAGTGTAATGCAGTATGATTTTACACCAGTT
>JBDSOC010000293.1:0-6219 GCA_039915085.1 Chitinophagaceae bacterium | reverse complement strand
CCCTGCATTTGCAAAAATAATGAACAAAGTAATATTGCAACTTGTGACGGGCAAAGTGCTTTCATGTGGAGTTACTGTATTGCAATATACGGTTGTAAGGTGAGCTGTGGGTAGCTATGTGCAGTTGAAAACCGATTGCTGGCTGGACTGTTAACAAACTATATAACATAATCTTTTATCGTAGTACAAAAAAATATCCACATGAAAATAGTAAGAGTCATATACACTACAACGCATGAATATACGCTCATCAACCAGCAGAATATCAGGCTAGTGGCAGATGAGTTAAAACAACTCAATCATCCGGGTATTAAATACAGTACTTATCTGATGCCTGACGGAAAGACCTTTATGCATTTCGATCAGTTTGAAAATGAAGAAGCCCACCTGGTCTTGCAGGAGCTCGATTCTTTTAAAAAATTCGCTACTGAATTATGGGCCAGTAGCCTGGAAATAGAACCTCAATTAGAATTGCTTTCTTTAGTAGCGTCTACCGAAGCATTTTTCGGATAAAATTTTTAGCAGTAGAATGAGATGTATAAAAATCCTTACATGACTTTGAAATTTATTTATTTTTTCCCATTTGAATCTGTAACTGAAGGCAAAAGCTGCGGAGAAATGGTTGGTCCGTTAACTGTTATCTTACCTTTATTTACCGTCATGCGATCAATAAAAACAACACGGTCATTTCCTGTAGCGCTAGTCCTTGCATGATACACACAGAACATCTCTTTTTTATCCGGTGAATAAATAATATTGTTGTGACCGGTTCCGGTTACTGTACCACCCCTTGCAGTATTTTTCTCAAGCACGGGGTTATTGGCGGCTTTTGTAAAAGGTCCCAATGGAGATGTTGAAGTAGCATACCCAACCGCGTAATTCTGCCCGGCAAAATTATTGGCAGAATACATAATATAATAGATGTTGTCTTTTTTGAATGTTACCGAACCTTCTGTCCACCGCCTGTTTACTTCCCGTGATGTAACCGAACGGCTCTCCCATTCTGCCTGTTTATCATTAATACTTACTGGTGGCCTTAACAGCAATACCGGTTCTCCAATCACACCTGAAAAATCGGGTTTTAATTCAATGCCATATACCCAGCTTTCTTCTATTTCATTATACCATCCCTTTTGTTTAGCCATGGTGGCCAGCCCGCTTTCTACAGGATGTTTATAGCAACATCTTGAATAATACAAGTAGGCACGGCCATCCTTATCAAAAAAAACATCTGCGTCAATTATGGGATAGCCCGGGTCAAAAACAGGCTTATCAGAAAAATCAATAAATGGTCCTTCAGGTTTATCGGATACTACAATACCAATTCGAAAATTTTCCAGTTCATTGGTTGGATTATTTTTCCATTGCGCACTATAGAACATGTAATATTTATTGTTCACTTTATATACTTCTGGTGCCCAGAATGAATGAATGCCCCACGAAGTATTGGTATCCCTTGTATATACCTGTCCAAGCGACTGCCAGTTTACAAGATCGGCTGATTTATATGCAGGGAAACCATTGCTGGCACCTGTTCCATAAATATAATAGGTCCCATCTGTGTATAAAACATACGGATCACCCAGCTTTACTGGCAAAGGATTTGCGAAATTGCCCTTTGCAGTGTTTTTCTTTGCTTCCTGCGCATGTAACGCAGGTGAAGAATTAAAGTAAAACGACAGGAGTAAAAATAAAATTGATTTATACATCATGCTAAAATTGATTTGCAGGTATAACGAATGTATAATATTTCCTTGGTGTTATTAAGCCGGGAAAGATTATACAAGTTGAATGAAGTGTTAAAAAATGCGGCCGGCTGAATTCATAAAATGTATTTTGAAAAACTGTTTACTATACATCTGAAAGTTCTTCTTCATTATCAATAACTGCTTCAGGCGCTGCTTTGCGATTTTTTGTTCTTTGCGCTGGCGTTGGTTTTTGCACCCAGTCATTTGGATATGATTGAAAGGTACCGCTCTGTTGCAAAGTCGCTAAATCAGTATCGCCATCAATATAAGTAACGAATGCCTTGTAAGCAGCCAGATTTTCTTTTTTAAGTATCAGCATGGCGGCATTGGCCCCGGCTTTTACCGCAATCGGAATTCCGCCACCCAGTTCCGCCCAATGACCACCCAGCAAAAGATTTTTTACAGGGGTATGATAGGTTGCTACTTTATTCATCATATTGGGCCTGTTTGGTTTTGTGGCCATCATTGAACCGCCCGTATTGCCGGTATAGCGCCAATGTGTTACAGGCGTTGCCACTTCATAGAAAAGAATATGCCCCCTTAAACCGGGTGCTATTTTTTCTTCTACACGCTGTATAAGTTGCTGTGCAATGGAATCTTTGAGTTCTTTATATGCTTTTCCCCTTATAAAATTTCCCTGGTCATCTTTTTCAGTGCGCCATTGCTTTTCAAATTGCATATCCGCCGGCATAAATAAAAGCAAAGTACCATGCCCCTCCGGCGCCAGCGACTTATCACGGAAACTCGGAGCCAGTATAACTATCTCTGTTCGCAAAGGATCACCACCGGATTGCTCACAGCGTGGTACAGCCGCACTTGACAAATGAACCAGTTCTTCGTTAAACCCCAATTCTTCTACCGGGCAGTTGAGTGCAATGCTTACTGTAACGGATGAACTGTATAGTTCAGCTTTTTCCAGGTTATTTTTTAATTTGGCGGGAACCAATGCTGCCGCTAATAATTTATTATATAAAGTGGGTGCATCAGAGGCTGCTATTACATACTTGCTTTCTATCTTGCATACTTTGCCATTGCGCATATACAATACACCACAGGCTGTATTTCCTTTGGTTAAAATTTGTTTTACTTCACAGCGGTAATGTGTTTCTTGTTTGAAGTGCTGAATAACATGCTCCAGCCATTCTGTTATCACCTGTCCCCCACCCTGTGGCGGGCTTTGAAAATCATTATTGTATGCCCACCCAATGGGTACAATGCAGGAAAGTATTTCAGTATCTGCACTAAAAACTTCCTGTAATTTTTTATTTGTAAAATATTTTGACAAGCCTTTTTTTATGCCTTTTTCACCGGAGTAGCGCAAATGCGGGATGAAATATAAAGCAAACTGAATAAGATTTTTTTTCCTCAGCAGTCTTTCAGAAAAATTCATAGTTTCTTCCGAGCGGAAAATATTGCCAAAGTTTTTAAATGCGCCTCCTACTTTTTTAGCCGCTTTGAAAAATTTATCAATACCATCAGCATCCTCCGGAAATTCTTTTTTCCATTGTTCTTTAAGATCATCAGGGTTATTGGTCAGTAAATATTCATAATCCTCGCCTTTAAAACGGCGGATCCTTTGCTGTGTTACGGCCTTTGGGTAATCATTGCCGAGCACATTAAAAAGCCGGCACACCATTCCTTCTTCTGAATATTGATTTAGCCAGTGTACGGCCGTATCGAAACGAAAATCTTTCCTGCTGAAACCTGCGAGGTAGCCTCCGGGGTGTGGTTCTTTTTCCAGTACACATACCGATAAACCTGCTTTGCTTAGAAGCGCTCCAGCAGTAAGACCTCCTACGCCAGATCCAATTATCACTACATCATAATTGGATTTCGGTTCTTTGCGCTCCATGAAAACAAAGGTTGTATTTTAGTAAAGCATACCAAACCTGACAGGCAATATTAAAGTAGTTTTCCCGTGGAAACCATTTTATTTTTACTGTTGAAATCATTACTTCAGGCTAATAATACCGTTGCCGTTTACTTGTTAAAATTTACAGTAATTCCCAGTCCCGGTGTGTCAGTTACTGAAATCTTTCCATTATTATAAGTAATGCCTGTAGCAATATCTTCTGCCAGTAATAAAGGCCCGTCCATGTCAATATAATCAACAAATGGCGCCAGGTGGGCAATGGCTGCTGAACCAACAGTGGTTTCATTCATACAGCCAATCATCACCTTCATATTTAATTCTTTTGCTTTGTTTATCATTCTCCTGGCTGGTGTAATACCGCTGCATTTGGTGAGTTTTATATTGATCCCATGGAAATGACGCACACATTTCTCCACATCATTTTCAAATACGCAGGTTTCATCAGCAAAAAGCGGCAATACTGATTTTTCGTATAACACTTTCATTCCCTCCCAGTCGTCTTTGGCCAGTGGCTGTTCTACCAATTCTACACCCAATTCTTTCAATACGGGAATAATTTCCAGCGCCTCCGCCAATTGCCAGCCTGCATTGGCATCTACCCTGAAAACGGCATCGGTATGTTTTCTTAAAGTTTCTATTATCTTAAGATCTTCTTTCGTTCCCAGTTTAATTTTATAAATGGGCCATGGTTTTTCTTTCAGTTTATCAACCATTTTTTCAATGCTGTCAATACCAATGGTATAATCCGTTAAAGGTGCTTTTGAAAAATCGCCCTCCCAGTATTTATACAAAGGCATTTGCCTGAGCTTACCAATAATATCCCAGGCGGCTATATCAAGGGCACAAACCAGGAAAGGATTTTGCGGAAACAGGTGGTGGAGATAATGCCAGTAACGTTCAGGATCAATCAGCGCATATTTTTCCACCATCATTTTTTTCGCTTCCAAATCAGCGATCATTTTTTCTACCGGTATATTATAATAGCTGATAGCAGGTGCTTCGCCATAACCTTTGACGCCATTAAAATCAAGCTCAGCAATAAAAGTCGGCTGCTGTGTTTTCGTTCCTTTAGAAATGGTAAAAGGATATTTAAAAGGCAGGTTAAAAGATCGGTAATTTACTTTCATGCGCGTGTAACTGATTGAATAATTTTAGTAAGCGGATTTAAAACTTCGGGCCATAATAAATAATCATTGCAATAAGACTTTAGCAACGGATTTATATACAAAACCTTAGCAACCCAAAAGCTGTATTTCTGCCTAAAATACCATTATTTTGCTGTTCCAGAAATGTAATCTATGATAAAATCTTTTTGGCAGAAAGCCTGGCCGCATATTACCGTTATTTTATTGTTTATAGTGATAGCTGCTGTTTATTGTAAACCGGCATTGCAGGGCAAAGTGTTGCAACAGTCTGATATTATACATTGGAAAGGCGTGGCCCAGCAGTCTTTTGAATACAAAGAGAAATATGGACATTTGCCACTCTGGACAAACAGCATGTTCAGTGGTATGCCCACTTACCAGGTAGCCATGGAACGCACTTCGGCTATTTCCCTTGGGTATCTTGAAGCTGTATTTACACTTGGATTACCGAAGCCCATTAGCTTTTTCTTTTTAGCGTGCCTGATGTTTTACATAATGTGCCTGGCATTGCGCATCAACCCATGGATAAGTGCCGGATGTGCCATTGCATACGCTTATTCAACATTTGACCCTGTTATCATTGCAGTAGGGCACGATTCACAAATGCTTTCTATTGCCTACGCACCCGGAGTTCTGGCGGGATTATTTATGCTTTATGATAAAAAGTATTGGTCTGGCACGGCACTCACACTTATCTTTTCAGGCCTGTTGATTGCACAAACCCATCAGCAAATTGTTTATTATACACTCCTTGTCATTGGTGCTATCGGTATTGCATATGCGGTAAAATGCGTTCGTGATAAACAATTAAAACATTTTGCCATAGCAAATGTGCTGGCAATAATAGCCATCGCCGGTGGTTTTGCCAGTAACGCACTGATGTATCTTACTACCTATGAATTTTCAAAAGAAAGTATCCGTGGTGGAAAATCAGAACTCACTACCAATCCTGATGGTTCCTCTAAAAAGAGCCAGGGTGGCCTTGACATAGATTATGCATTTAACTGGAGCTATGGCAAAGCAGAGACGTTTACCTTTATTGTGCCTGCATTATATGGCGGTGGTGGCAGCCGCGAAATTACCGGGTCCAGCAAATTTGTTGAAAAAATGACTGAAGTGGGCGTGCCGGAAGAAAATGCACTTCAATATGCCAATGGTTACTCTTATTGGGGACCTCAACCAGGTACTTCTGGCCCTGTTTACCTTGGCGCAATTATTTGTTGCCTTTTTATTGCAGGTATGTTTTTTCTTAAAAGCTGGCACAAATGGTGGATTGCCGGTATTGTTATTTTAGCCATTGCACTTTCATGGGGGAAAAATTTTGCAGGGTTCAATGATTTCATGTTCCATAATTTTCCTTTTTATAATAAGTTCCGGGCGCCTACCATGGCATTGGTAATACCCCAGCTTGCTTTTCCATTGTTTGCCGCCCTTACATTGCAACAAATATTTT
>JBDSOC010000282.1:0-3937 GCA_039915085.1 Chitinophagaceae bacterium | reverse complement strand
AAAAGGCGTTATATCAAATATTGTAAGGGAATCAGGGCCAAGAATCCTGTTTGCAATAATTCTTGTTTTGTTTGCTGTTCATTTTGTCAGCTTTCCGCAGTTCCTGGGCTTGTTCTCACTATCCTATCTGCTGCCTGTCATTATTCTTTATTTTGTTGTAAAAGGTACCGGCGAGTTTTTTTTTAACCCCGGTATAAGCACCGTTACCATGCGCATGAAAGGTAAGATGATCAATTTTGGATTGTTTCTTTTTGGCGCACAGTTTCTGAACCTGCTTTCACGTACGGTTGACACTTTTATTCTTACTGCAAAATCGGAAAGGGGATTAACTGACACAGCTGTTTTTACAATTGCCACTTATGTGGTTACATTAATGGAAATACCGCAACGAAGCATAAATGCTATAAGTATCCCGGTATTGGCTGACGCATGGAAAGATAAAAACATGAAGAGCATCAGTAATATTTATACAAAAAGCGTGGCCAACCTTTTAATAATAGGGCTTGCTATGTTTTGCCTTGTTTTACTGAACATACATAACCTTGCTATTTTTTTGGGAAAGGATTACAAAGGAATAGAGATTGTGGTTTTCTTTTTGGGGCTAAGCAAATTAATTGATCTCGGCACAGGTGCCAACGCCCAAATTATAGTAACATCAAATTACTGGAAAGTAGATTTTACCACCAATGTTATTTATACAATAATAGCATTGCCCCTAAATTACATCCTTATTTCCGGGTATGGGTTGATGGGCGCCGCTTATTCAACACTTATTGCCATCAGCTTTTACAACAGCATGCGTTTTGGTTTTTTATGGTATAAATTCGGTTTGCAGCCCTATAAATGGAAAGACATGCTGGCTATAGTATATGCGGCTGCGGCTGCCCTTGCCAGTTATTATCTTCCCAAAGTGTCCAGTATCTACATGGATTCAGGTATGCGCACTGTTGTATTCTGCCTGTTATTCTTTCCGGCCGTTTATTTTACCGGCATTTCAGAAGAAGTAAATGGAATAATAAAAAAATATGTGTTATCGATAAAAGGTGTTATTTTCCGGAGATAAGCTATGTTCTTATAATTTTACCCTGTATACCCGCCAATATCCTTTTTCCAAAAAGCTTGAAACCACGGGCCTTCTTACAAAGAGGTGACAATAAGATTAAACCGAAATTAAAATAAGTATTATTGTTTTTGTGTCTGTTATTTAATACTTTTTACTGGTAATTTAGTTATGGACAAGTTGGTACAATATATTAAAAGGTTTTATTTAAGAATTAAATATTACCGGTATGGGTGGAAAGGCAATTATGCTGATTGGAAAGAAGCCGAAGCGCAATGCGGGGGATATTATGCAGACAATATTCTTGAAAAAGTAAAAGCAGCTACCATTAAAGTAAAAAATGGTGAAGCGGTATATGAAAGAGACTCGATGCTTTTTGATGCGATAGAATATTCATGGCCCCTGCTAACAAACCTGCTGTTGATTGCAGGCAAAAAAAACAATAGTTTGTCAGTTATTGATTTTGGGGGTTCACTGGGCAGCAGTTACTTTCAAAACCGGTTGTATTTAAACCATTTGAAAGAAGTGAAATGGAGCATAGTTGAACAAAAATCATTTGTGGCAGCAGGTAAAAAAGAAATTGCCGGAGAACAACTTGATTTTTTTGAGACAACCGATGCTGCAATTGAAAAGCGGGGCCAGCACGATGTCTTATTGCTTTCGTGCGTACTTCCCTATATTGAAAATCCTTTTGAATTATTGGCCACACTGGCAGAAAAAAATATACCCTACCTAATTATTGAAAATACCTATTTTAATCCAATGCCTGGAAGCAGGCTAACGATACAAAAAGTGCCGCCTGTATATTATGATGCTACCTATCCTGCCTGGTTTCTTGATTACGATCAGGTGGTGTCGGTACTCAACAAGCAATATCAAATGCTCACGGAATATACCAACGACCAGATTCTTTATTTAGAAGGCAAAATGTTGTTTTATAAAGGATTTGTAATGAAGAAAAAAACATGATTTAAAAAATAGCACCCAAAAATTTGCTTACCTAAAAAACCTTATCCCAGGCATATGGCTTATTTAATAGACCTTAAATCGTTTACTGATAAACGTGGCAACCTTACTGTCATAGAAAAAACAATACCATTCGATATCAGGCGTATTTTTTACATTTATGGTGTAGATGATTCTTCACGTGGCGGGCACCGTCATAAAAAAACTGTACAGGCTGCTATCTGCATACAGGGATCGTGTTACATAAATAATTATGATGGCGCAGGTGTTGAAAAATTTTTGCTTAACAGGCCCGATCAATGCCTTATTATTGAGCCGGCAGACTGGCATACCATGGACAGCTTCAGTCCTGATGCTATTTTAATGATACTCGCTTCTGAATGTTTTGACGAGAACGATTATATCTTTGAGCCTTATGCCAGTCATTGAATACGAAAATCTGGGGAAGGTTAATCAGCCTTTTTTTGACGCTTACAGGCTTAGTTTTAATAATACGCTGACCAGTGGCTGGTATATTCTTGGCAATGCCGTAAAAGAGTTTGAGCGTGCATACGCAGCCTATTGCGGGAACCGGCATTGTGTTGGTGTAGCCAATGGTTTAGACGCCCTTATTCTTGCACTCAGGTCCTTTAGTTTTGAACCAGGCGCGGAAGTAATTGCACCTTCCAACACATATATTGCCACTATTCTCTCTATTGTACACAACCAGTTAAAGCCTGTATTGGTTGAGCCTGACATCAGCACCTATAATATTGATCCGGCAAAAATTGAAGAAAAAATTACTGATAAAACAAAAGCCATTATAGTAGTACACCTGTACGGCAAAGTTTGCCAGATGGATGAAATTAACCGCATCGCCATTAAATACAATCTCCGGGTAATTGAAGATTGTGCACAGGCACACGGGGCAAGTTTCAAAAAAAGGAAAGCGGGTAACTGGGGCGATTACGGCGCCCATAGTTTTTATCCCACTAAAAACCTGGGCGCTATCGGTGATGCAGGAGCGCTTACCTGTAATGATGATATACTGAAAGAAAAAATTTTTACACTCCGCAATTATGGCTCAAAAATAAAATACCATAATGAAGCGGTTGGTTTTAATTCAAGGCTAGATGAATTACAGGCCGCGTTTCTTGCTATCAAACTTAAAAAACTGGATGATATCAATGCGCACAAAAGAAAACTCGCAGCTATTTACCTGGAGCATTTAAAAGAAGATTATATAAAACCCGTACAGCATCCCGATTATTTTGACGTGTATCATATTTTCAATATCCGGCATCCCAGGAGAAATGAACTTAAGGAATACCTTATTAAAAACAATATTCAAACTGAGATTCACTACCCAATTGCACCCAATAATCAACTGGCCATGGCGGGTATTTTGGACAAGCAATCCACACCTGTGGCTGAAGAAATTCATCAGACTACTTTAAGCCTTCCGGTCTCTTATTTTCATACAGAAGAAGATATACTGTATGTTACTGAAGTCATGAATAAATTTTAAACTCACTTTATTTCTTAACTGTAGCGAAGAACTACTCCATTGCCTTTAGTTTTTCAAGGAACAAATTCAAGCCGGCTTTTTTCTCATCATCCAAGGTATAGCTGATATGTTCCGTAAAATATTTTTTTAAGTCGAACAATGCATATGGATTTTGTTCAACAATTTCATTCAGCACATGCACACCAGCACCTGTAGCTGCATTGAAAGCTCTTATAAAATCCAGATCCAGTTTTTTATTGCTTATCCATGCCGCAAAAACAAAGGGCAGACCTGTTAAATCTTTCCAGGCTTTTCCCAAATCATACACATAAGCAGCCACCATTCTTTGTTCAAATGCCCTGTCGCCAATTACCAGGCCTGCTGTCGTGCCTTTTATATGTTGTCTGAAATCCGCTTTTGCATCA